>CAYQGF010000354.1:0-4305 GCA_964416885.1 uncultured Iamiaceae bacterium | reverse complement strand
GTCGGCCCTGCACCTGGCCTTCGATGCGGTGGAGGAGTGGTCGGGGGAGGAGGTCGAGCTGGCCACGCTCCCGCAGGAGGACCCGGAGGTCTACGCCATGCTCTGCCGGGCCGACTCGATCGGCGTGTTCCAGGTCGAGTCCCGGGCCCAGATGGCCACCCTCCCGCGGCTCCGGCCCCGGACGTTCTACGACCTGGTGGTCGAGGTGGCCCTGATCCGCCCCGGGCCGATCCAGGGCGGGTCGGTCCACCCCTACATCCGCCGTCGGAACGGGCAGGAGGAGCCGACCTACCCGCACCCGCGGACCAGGAAGGCGCTGGAGAAGACCTACGGCATACCGCTGTTCCAGGAGCAGCTGATGCAGCTGGCCATCGACGTCGCCGGGTTCACGGCGGGCGAGTCCGACCAGCTCCGCCAGGCCATGGGGTCCAAGCGCAGCCACCGGCGGATGGAGGTCCTCCACCAGCGCTTCGTGCGGGGCGCAGCGGCCAACGACGTCGACGAGGCCATCGCCGAGGACCTGTGGGGGAAGCTGGCCGCCTTCGCCAACTACGGCTTCCCCGAGAGCCACGCCGTGAGCTTCGCCTACCTGGTGTACGCCTCGTCGTGGCTCAAGCGCTACCAGCCGGCGGCGTTCTGCGTCGGTCTGCTCAACGCCCAGCCGATGGGCTTCTACTCGCCCCACTCGCTGGTGCGCGACGCCCGCCGCCACGGCGTGCCGGTGCGGCGGCCGGACGTCAACGCGTCCCGGGCCGGGGCCGCCCTGGAGACCGATTGCGTCGACATCGCCGGGCCGCGGTGCTGGCCGGGTGCCGACCCGTCGATGTGGGGGGCGGGTGGCCCGGCGGTGCGGCTGGGCATCTCCTCGGTGCGGGGCATCGGCACCGACCTGGCCGAGGCGATCGCCGCCGGCCGGCCCTACGTCGGCGCCGAGGACCTGGCCCGCCGCACCGGCGCCACCCTGGCCCAACTGGAGGCCCTGGCCACCGCCGGGGCGCTGGAGTGCTTCGGGCCGGGACGACGGGAGGCGCTGTGGGCCGCCGGGGCCGTGGCCCAGTCGAGGCCCGACCGGCTGGCCGGCGTCGTCACCGGCGCCACCGCCCCCACCCTGCCGGGGATGTCACCGGCCGCCGAGGCATCGGCCGACCTGTGGGCCACCGGCATCAGCGCCGACGGCCACCCGACCGTGTTCACGCGGTCCGACCTCGATGCCCAGGGGGTGGTGCGGGCGACGGACCTGGCCACCTGCTCCGGGGGCCGGGTGAAGGTGGCGGGGGTGGTGACGCACCGTCAACGGCCGGCGACCGCCGGGGGCACGATCTTCGTCAACCTGGAGGACGAGACCGGGCTGGTCAACGTCGTGGTCTCCAAGGGGTGCTGGGCCCGGCACCGCCGGGTGGCATCGTCGGCCCCGGCCCTCCTGGTGCAGGGCCGGTTGGAGCGGGCCGAGGGCGTGGTCAACGTCATCGCCGAGCGGATCAGCGCGCTCGACCTCCAGGCCCCGGCCCGCAGCCGTGACTTCCGCTGACCGCCCGCCGGGCTGCTGTGGGAGGGTGGCGGGATGCGGCGTGTGGCCCTGGTGCTCGTGGTGGTGGCGGTCCTGCTGGCGGGGTGCAGCGACGACGGGGGTTCCTCCGACGGCGACGAGGGCACGGTCACCACCTCGACCGCGGCGTCCGGCGCCACGGGTACCGACGTCGACGAGGCGACCACGACCACGACCATCACCGGTGACCCCGGGGCCGTCACCCCGCTGGTCGAGATGCTGGTGCCCCCGGCCACCTTCGGCGCCGGCTACGCCCCCGACGCCATCGAGGGCGACGGCACCTTCGACGGTGACCTGTGCGACGGCGTGACCATCGAGGCCACGTGGGTCGACCAGGCCGGTCAGGCGCTCCGCGACGGCTCCGGCGCCGGGAGCGTGGTCCAGGCGGTGCTGCGCTTCCCCGCGGATGACGTCGCGGCCGGCTTCGTCCGGGACCTGGTCGAGGGCGCCACCACCTGCGACCCGAACATCGTGCCGGCCCCGGTCCCCGGGACCGGCGACGAGGCGACCCGCCTCGCCACCTCCGACGAGGAGGGCAGCTACGACCGCGTCGTCGTCCGGGTCGGGCCGCTCGTCACCACCACCCTCGCCCTCACCGACGGGCCCAGCCCCCTCACCGACGAGGTCGTCACCGCCCTCGGCACCACTCTCGCCGGCTGACCGCACCGGCCCAGGTCGGCACGGGGCCTTCAGCGGGGGTCGATGTCGGCGGGGTCGGAGCGGCGCAAGGCCCGGGCGACCAGCCGGACCACGAGCCACAGCGCCGCCGCGGCCACCGCGGTGGCGAGCCCGGCGACCAGGGCACCGCCCAGGCCGACCGCCGGGCAGCGGGCCTCCTCGGCCTGCCATTCGGCCAGGTCGACGTCCTCCCCGGCGACGCGCAGGGTCCCCTCCTCCAGCTCCTCGGGCCGGAAGTGGGGGCCGCCCCAGGTCGCCCCGTCGGGCCCCTCGACGAGGACCCGCAGCCGGGCGTCGGGCAGGGCACCGTTCCGGCGATGGTCCGTGACGACGTAGCCCGCCGCGGTCTCGGTGACCGGGACGGCCAGCCGAGCCGGTCCGTCGGCCCGGGCCGACCAGACCGGCTCGCCGGGGTCGACCGGGTCGACGACGTCGACCCGCTCCATGCCGCCCGCATGGCACGACTTGGCCCGGACCTCGACGGTGCCGTCGGCCACCGTGACCCCGACCGAGGCCGACGGCCCCCCGCCGCAGGCGGCCAGCCCGGCCCCGACCAGCACGAGGGCTGCGACGAGGACCGGTCGCGACCGGCGCCGGCCTCCCGGGCGGTGGCGACGGTGGGGGACCGGTCCGGGTCGTTCACTAGGTTCGGTCCCGTGAAGTGCTCGGCCGACCGTCGTCACCCCCGGAGTGTTAGCAGTGCCTGCTGACAAGGACGCGGCGAAGCGGCGGCGCCAGGCCCGCAACCGCCAGGAGCGGGCCAACCGCCAGGCCCGCACCGAGGGGGCCAAGCGGGCCGCCAGCCGCCCGGCCCGCACCGCCACCGAGACGCCGACCAGGGGCGACAAGGCGGGTGCCGCCGGTGCGCCCGGCAAGGACGGGCGCCCGGCCCGCACCAGCCTGGCCAAGGACGAGCCCCCGCCCCGTTCGGGAGGCCTGCTGGGGACCCTGTTCCCCCCTCGGCCCCAGCCCGGGGCCAAGGGGGCCGACGGCCGCCCGGTCCGCACGGCGCGTCCCCCTTCGGAGGTGGTCGAGGTCGAGGGCGACGGGCTCCGGGGGCTGCTCGCCCGGCTCACCGCCCAGCCCGGCGGCCGGCCCGTGGTGCTGGCGTTGTTCGCCGCCATCGTGTCCGCCTTCACCCTGCTGTTCTTCCCGGTGCTGCCCAGCCCCGACCTCACGGGGTACGGCGAGAGGGTCGTCGAGGTCCGGGCCGAGGCCCAGGGCAAGGACGTCGACGACGCGGTCCAGGACTTCCGGAAGAAGCCGGTCGAGCAGGTGCGGGCCCCCGACCAGAAGGCCCCGCAGTCGTACTTCGCCCTGCTGCTCTGCCTGGTCCCGATCGCCCTCACCGTCGTCGCTGCTCGGTCCCTCACCCGGCCGACCCGGAGCCGGACCCTGATGGTCTCGGCCATCGGTGCGGTGATGATGGTGCTCTTCGCCGGGGTTCTCGGCTTCTACTTCCTGCTGGTCGCCCTGGCCCTGGGCTGGGGTGCCTACCAGTCGGCGAAGGCCGACAAGGCGGCGGCGGCCGCCGCCGGCTGACCCCTCGTCATCGGCCGCGCCATCGCGCGGACGTTCCGGGTTGACGCGACCGGCCCGGAGGAGGATGGTGGGCCCAGTCACCCACGCCGGTGATGGTGCAGTCGCCGGCAACCTTGACAGCACAGGAGGGACGAGGACACCGCCCGTTCCGTTTCGAGGGACCCCACGGATGCGTTCGCTGCGTGGGCGATGGCGCGGAGGAAGCGACCTGCCGGGACCGCCGGCCCCGCCGCACCATCGCCGACCACGAGACCACCGGGCCCTTTCACACCGACGGCGGCCACGGTGCCTCCGACCTCCACGACGAGCCCCCGGGGTCGCTCCCCGGGGGCTCGTTGCTGTTCTGGTCGGAGCTGGTCCGGTCGCGCCGTTCCGGTCGGCGGGGCAGGGCGGCGCGGGGTGCCCGACCCTCTAGGTTGGGCCGACGATGGCCGATGACACCGTGTTGCCCGGGACCTCTGCGCCCCGTTGCCTGCTGAGCGTGCACGCCCACCCCGACGACGAGTCGTCCAAGGGGGCGGGCACCGTGCACCGCTACC
>CAYQGF010000353.1:0-4309 GCA_964416885.1 uncultured Iamiaceae bacterium | reverse complement strand
GAAGAAGCCGATCACGTCGGTGTAGCCCTCGCAGATGATGACCTCCTCGGCCTTCACCACGTCGGCCTTGGCCCAGTTGAGCCCGTAGAGGACCTTGCTCTTGTCGTACAGCGGGGTCTGGCCGGTGTTGCGGTACTTGGGGCCGTCGGTGCCGGGGAGCTTGCGGCCCCCGAAGCCGATCGGGTGGTCCTGCGGGTCGAAGATCGGGAACAGCACCCGGCCCCGGAAGAAGTCCTGCTGGCGGCGCGCCCGGTTGACGAAGCCGAGCCCGGTGTCGACGAGGACCTTGTCGGGCAGGTCGAGGTGCCGGCAGAGGAGGTCCCAGTCGTCGGGTGCCCAGCCCAGCCGGTAGCGGCGGACGCTCTCGCCGTCGAAGCCCCGCTGGCGCAGGTAGGCCCGGGCCGCCCCGGCGTCGCGGCCGTGCAGGAGCCGCTCGTGGTACCAGTCGACCGCCTTCTCCAGCGCCCCGGTGAGCCGGGCCTTGCGCTGGCGGTGCTCGCCCTGGCCCTGCTCGGTGTAGCGGACCGTGACCCCGCTCTGGCCGGCGAGCCACTCGATGGCCTCGACGAAGTCCAGGTGCTGGAGCTCGCGGACCAGGGTGATCGTGTCGCCCGAGACGCCACAGCCGAAGCAGTGGTACAGCCCTTCCTGGGCGTTGATGGAGAAGCTGGGGGTCTTCTCGCCGTGGAAGGGGCACAGGGCGCTGTAGCGCCGGCCCGACGGCTTGAGCTGCATGAACTGCGAGGCGACCTTGACGATGTCGGCCTTGGCCCGGACCTCGGCGATCGTCTCGTCGGTGATCGCCATGCCGGCGGAAGGTACCAGCGGATCTCTCCGATCGGTGCTGGGCTGGCGTCATGACGCTCGCCTCGATCACCTCCGACCTGCTGACCATGGGCGTGCCCGTGCTCGACAAGGTGCTGCGGACGCTGCTCGTCTACCTCGGCCTGGTGCTCCTGCTCCGGGTGGCCGGCAAGCGGGACCTGGCCCAGCTCACCTCGTTCGACCTGGTGGTGCTGCTCCTGCTGTCGAACGTGGTGCAGAACGCCATCATCGGCCCCGACAACTCGCTGTGGGGCGGGATGCTGGGCGCGGCGGTGCTGCTGGCGTTCAACGGGGTCGTCGTGCGGGTGATCAACCGGAGCAGGGTGGCCACCCGGGTGCTCCAGGGGACGCCGACCCGGCTGGTGCACGACGGTGTGCTCGATGAGCAGGCGTTGACGAGGCTGGCCCTCAGCCCGGACGAGGTCACCGAAGCCCTGCGCCGGCAGGGCGTCGACGACCTGGCGACCGTCGAGGAGGCGTGGCTGACCCCCGAGGGGGCGTTCTCGGTCCACGCCCGTCCGGCGCCGACGATCAGCCGGGCCGACCTCGACCGCCTGGAGGCCAAGGTCGACCGGCTGCTGGCTGCGTCGTGAGGACGCGTCCCCGTACGGAAGGTGCCAGGCACCTTCCGTACGGGGAGGCCGTCGTCCTCAGCGGGGCGAGGGGTACTCCGGTGCCTGCTCGTCGGGCGGCGGGGCGTCGAGCACCGTCGGCGCGTCGGTCGGGTCGAAGAGGGCCACGTCCTCGGTCCACTCGCCGGGCAGGTAGCGCTGGCCGTTGGCCACGTAGCGCCACATGCCGACGCCCTCCTTGCCGATCTCGTCCTCGCCGGTGGCCTCGGGGTCCCACCAGATCTCGGTCATGTCGTCGGCGCCGCTGTAGTCGGTGTAGTCCCAGATCCCGTGGTCGCCCCACGACAGCGACGCCTGGGTGGTGCGCTTCGGTGTCGGCGGCTGGGCGAACATGCCCTGCTCGACGGTCTCGGGGGTCAGGTTGGGGCCGGCGGCCTGCACGGCGGCGAAGAAGGCGGCCGGGTTGGGGAACAGCACCGCGCTGGTGTCGGGGGCCGGCGGGTCCTCGCCGAAGTACCACTGGTAGAGCACCCACGAGGCGTACTGGGTGCGGTCCGGCTTGACCGTCAGGTTGCTGGGGCCGAAGGCGTGGGCCCACTGCTCCTGGTCGTAGGTGCGGGAGAAGGCCGTGGTGTCGACGAGGACCTGCGGGCCCAGCACCCACTCGGGGAAGTAGTCCTGGGCCGTCGCCTCGGTGGTGAACGTCGTCGGGGCGACCGGGTCACCGGAGAAGATCACGGTGGTGACGCCCGCCGACTTGAGCCGGGTGATCAGGCTGGTCGCCTGCTCCTGGAGCCGGGCCGGGTCGAGGGTGTACGAGACGCTCTCGGCCAGGTCGACGCCGACGTCGCTCAGGCGGCTCTCCATGGTCTCGGCCTGCGTCGCCGAGCTGTCGTTGGACTCGATCCACAGGTACCCGAAGACCCGCTCGGTGCTCTGGAGGGCCTCGTCACCGGCGAACTCGGCCGGCTGGCCGGCCAGCTTCTTCTCGATGTACTCGACGAGGTGCACGCCCACCTGGTCGGCGTTCTGGCCCACCCCGAACAGGTACGGCGCCCGCTCCTCGTAGAACTCGGGGTCGCCGCCGGTGCAGCCGAAGCACATGACGCCCTTGGCGGCCAGCTCGTCGGCGAAGGCGCTCGTGAGCGTCGGCCCGCCGAGGACTGCGAAGGCGCCCATCTCGTCGGCGGCCTTCACCGCGTCGGCGCGGGCCGCGACCTCGTCGGTGGCGATGCCGCTGCCGACCAGGATCTCGAGGTCCACCTGCCGGCCGTAGAGCTGGTAGAAGTCGTTGAAGATCTCGACGTAGCCCTCGATCGTCTCGCTCACCTGGGCGACGGTCTCGTCGTTGGCGATGGCCTGGGTGACGTAGTCGATCACCGGGTCGTCCTCGGGCGAGACGTAGGCGACGACCTTGATGGCCTCGGCGGTGACGCCGGGCGAGGTCGCGCCCCCGTTGTCGCCCTCGATGTCGGCGTAACACTCGCCGGCGAGGAGGAACGGGATGGCGACCCGGCCCGTCTCCTGGTCGCAGGTCTCGGGCCAGGTGAGGTCGCCGGTGGTCCCGGCCTCCTCGGCCGCCGACCACGAGACTGCGCCGTCCGGGGCCTCGACCTCACCGGTGGTCGTGCCGCCACCGCCACCGCCCGAGGCGGTGTCGTCGTCCTTGTCGTCGGAGCCGCCGCCGACCAGCAGCACGGCCAGCACGACGACGGCCACGACGGCGATGGCCGCGATCGGCCCCCATCGTCGTAGGGCTTTGCCCCGGTCGGCCTCGGGTCCGTCACTGCTCGGCAACATCGGGTTCCTCCTGGATGGGGCTGGCGGGGTCGGGGGTCAGGTCGGCGCGGCGGCGCCGGAGCGGGCGATGACGCTGGCGGTCGTACCCAGGTAGGACGCCACCACGTCGGGGTCGTTCAGCACGTCGTCGGGGTCGCCGACGGCGATCACCGCACCCTGGTCCATGGCGACGAGCCGGTCGGACACGGAGGTGATCAACGGCATGTCGTGCTCGATGACCACCACGCCGGCGCCGACCTCCTCGGCGATGCGGCGCAGCAGCGGGGCCAGGGCCTCGGTCTCACGCTGGGCGATGCCGCTCGACGGCTCGTCGAGGAGCACGACGGTGGGCCGGTGGGCGACGACGCAGGCCAGGTCGACGATGCGCCGGGAGCCGGTCGACAGCTCCCGCACGAACTTGGACCGGAAGCCGTCGAGCCCGAGCAGGTCGATCAGGGCGTCGACCCGCTCGCGCACGGCCTGCTCGGAGTCGAACGAGGCCGGCAGGTGCAGCGCCGCGCTCACCGGGTCCCGGACGTCGACCCATCGCTCCAGGGCGATGGCGATCGCCTCCTCGACGGTGAGGGCGGGCCACAGCCGGGCGTCCTGGAACGACCGGCCCAGCCCGGCCCGGGCCCGGCCGCTCGCGGTCAGGTCGGTGACGTCGCGGCCCCGGATGACGACCTGGCCGCCGTCGGAGGGGGTGAAGCCGCTGATCAGGTCGAACAGGGTCGTCTTGCCGGCGCCGTTGGGGCCGATGATGCCGACGACCTCGCCGGGCGCGACCTCGAGGGTGACGTGGTCGACGGCCTGGATGCCGCCGAAGCGGACCGCCAGGTCCCGGGTGGCGAGGGCGGCGACGGGCGCCTCGGCGGCGTCGGCCTCCGACGGCAGCACGGCGTCGACGTGCTCGTCGGCCGTGTGGCCGGCCTCGGCCTCGTCGGTGACGACGACCGCCCCGCCGGCCGCCTCCACCTCGGCCTCGACCTCGGCGACCTCGCTGGCCATGCCCTCCTGCACGGCGCGGGCCGCGCCCGCGCCCTCGAGGAACACCGAGCGGAGCACGTCGGGGCGTTCCAGCAGCTCGGCGGTGGGGCCGTGGAAGCGGATCTGGCCCTTCTCCATGAAGAAGG
>CAYQGF010000352.1:0-4314 GCA_964416885.1 uncultured Iamiaceae bacterium | reverse complement strand
TGCCGGCCTCGTCCCACTCGACCTCGATCAGCCGGCCGCCCTGGCCCTGGGCCTGGGCCAGCGACACCGCGTTGGCGCAGTCGGTGCGGTGGACCGAGACGCCCCGGCCCCGGGTGACGAAGCCCATGATGGCGTCGCCCGGCACCGGCGTGCAGCACTTGGCCAACCGGACCATGACGTCGTCGAGGCCCTCGACGTGCACCCCGATGCTGTCGCGGTCCTGGCGGGGCCGGCGGGGCGCCCGGGCCGTGATCGGGAGCTGGGCCTCGTGCTCGGGGTCGCCGCTGCGCAACCGCTTGACCATCCGGCTGGCGACCGACTCGGCCGACACGTGGTGCTCGCCGATGGCGGCGTGGAGCGACGCCAGGTCGACGTAGTTGAGGTCGGCGACCACCTCGCCGAGGGCGGTCGCCGCCTCCCGGGCCGACAGCCCCTCCCGCCGGACGGCCTTCTCCAGGGCGTCCCGGCCGGTCTCGATGGCGTCCTCCCGCCGCTCCCGGGAGAACCACTGGCGGATCTTGTTGGCCGCCTTGGGCGTCTTGACGATCTGGAGCCAGTCGCGCTTGGGGCCGGCGCCCTGGGTGCGGGAGGTGACGATCTCGCAGGTGTCGCCCGAGGTGAGGGTGTGGTCGAGCGGGACCAGCCGGCCGTTGACCTTGGCCCCGGCGCAGGTGTGGCCGACCTCGGTGTGGACGGCGTAGGCGAAGTCGATCGGTGTGGCCCCGTGGGCCAGGGTGATGATGCGGCCCTTGGGGGTGAAGACGTAGACCTCGTCCTGGTCGAGGTCGACCTTGAGCTGACGGAGGAAGGTCTCGGGGTCGGTGATCTCGCTCTGCCACTCGACGATGCGGTTGAGCCACAGCATCTGGTCGCCGTCGGAGCCGGGCTCCTTGTAGCTCCAGTGGGCGGCCACGCCGACCTCGGCCCGGCTGTGCATCTCCCGGGTGCGGATCTGCACCTCGAGCGGCTTGCCCTGCGGCCCCACGACGGTGGTGTGGAGCGACTGGTACAGGTTGAACTTGGGGTGGGCGATGTAGTCCTTGAACCGGCCCTGGACGGGGGGCCAGGTGGCGTGGATCGAGCCCAGCGCGGCGTAGCAGTCCTTCACCTGGTCGACCAGGACCCGGATGCCCACCAGGTCGAAGATGTCGTCGAAGGCCCGGCCCTTCACGACCATCTTCTCGTAGATGCTCCAGTAGTGCTTGGGCCGTCCGGTGACCTCGGCGTCGATCCGCAGCTCCTTGACGCGGGACCGCACCTCCTCCAGCACCTGGGTGAGGTAGAGGTCGCGTTCGGGCGCCCGCTGGGTGACCATGTGGTCGATCTCGGCGTAGTGCTTGGGCTTCTGGGTGGCGAAGGCCAGGTCCTCGAGCTGCTGGCGCAGGTCCTGCATCCCGAGCCGGTGGGCGAGCGGGGCGTAGACCTCGAGGGTCTCGATGGCGATGCGCTGCTGCTTGAAGTCCGGCATCGCCGCCAGGGTCCGCATGTTGTGGAGCCGGTCCGACAGCTTGATGATGATGACCCGCAGGTCGCGGGACATCGCCACCAGCACCTTGCGGACGGTGGCCGCCTGCTGGGCCTCCTTGGAGTCGAAGTCGAGCCGGTCGATCTTGGTGACGCCGTCGACCAGGTGCCGCACCTGGGCGCCGAACTCCCGCTCGACGTCCGCGAGGGTCATGCCCGTGTCCTCCACCGCGTCGTGGAGGAGGGCGGCGGAGATCGTGACGTCGTCGAGGCCCAGGCCGGCGACGATGCGGGCCACCGCCAGGGGGTGGGTGATGTAGGCCTCGCCGGTCTTGCGGTACTGGCCCTCGTGCGCCGCCTTGGCGGTGTCGTAGGCCTTGACGATCAGCCCGGTCGACCCCTTCGGGTGCCGGGCCCGGTAGTCGTCGAGCAGCGGCCCGAGGACCTCGTCGCGAGGCGCGGCGGACCGGCGCCAGGGCAGGACGCGGTCGACGGTGGCCATCGCCCCATCATGCCGCCCGGCCCACCCGCTGCGGCGCCCCTGCGGTGCCGCCGAGGCCCGGCCGGGGTGCCCGCCCCGTCGGGCCGTCCCGCATCCGACATGCTCTGTCGGTTCACATCCGGCCGGCCCGGCCCGATCAATGGGGCATGAGGCGCACCACCCGTACCCTCACCCGACTCGTCCTCGTCCTCGCCGTCGCCCTCGGCGCCCTCGTGGCCCCGCCGGCGGTGCCGGCCGGAGCCGCGGGCGAACACTGCTTCGTCGTCCGTGCCCACCAGGTCTTCCTCGGCCGCTCCCCCACCGCGTCGGAGCTGACGAGCTGGACGACGCGGCTGACGTCGGGCACCGGGCGCTGGGCGCTCCCCCAGGCCCTGGCCAACAGCGACGAGTGGCTGGCCGTCACGGTCACCGACCTCTACCGCGAGGCCCTGGACCGTGGCCCGAGCGCCTCCGACATCGACTACTGGGCCGCTCGCCTCCGCCGGGGCGAGATGGTGACCCGCATCGCCAGCCTCATCTACGGCGCCCCCGAGTTCTCCAACCGTCACGGCCCCGGCGACGAGGGGATCCTCACCGCCATGTACCAGCGGATCCTCCACCGCTCGCCCGGCGCCGAGGAGCTCGCCTACTGGGTCGGCGAGGCGCAGGTCCGCAGCAACGGCGCCATCGCCGCCGCCATGACCGCCGCCCCCGAGTCCCGCGGCGCCCGGGTGACCGCCCTCTACCGGGCCGTCCTGGAGCGGGCCCCCGACGCGGCCGGCAAGGCGTACTGGATGGACCGCCTCCGCACCGTGAACGACGTGCGGCTGGCGATCGACCTGGCGAGCGCGCCGGAGTTCGTCACCATCGCCCAACGGGGTTGCGCCACGCCGGTGGAGGACGTGGGCCCGACCTTCGTGCTCGAGGGCCGGGGCTGGGGCCACGGGCGGGGCATGAGCCAGTGGGGCGCCCTCGGCTACGCCGTGGACCACGGGTGGACCGATGCCCAGATCCTGGCCCACTACTACGGCGGGACCACGGCCGGCTCGGCCTCGGACGCGACCCAACGCGTGTACCTGGTCGGCAGCGCCGGCACCGACCTGACCGTGACCCAAGCGGCGGCCGCCCTCCGCGTCGACGGGTCGACCGGCACGTGGGGCGCCGTCAGCGTCCGCCGCCTCAGCGCCACCACCTACCGGGTCTACGCCTCCGCCACCGCGAGCTGCAGCCCGACCTGGACGCTGGTCGGCGACACCACCTCGTCGGACGTGGCCGTGCGCTCGACCCTCGACCAGGGCGACGTGGCGGCGCGGATGCTCACCGACTGCCGGACCGGCCGGCGGTACCGGGGCGTGCTGCGCGCCGTCCGGACGGGTGGCTCGGTCGGCAACGCCGTCGTGAACGAGGTGTCCACCGAGCTGCTGCTGCGGGGGATCGTCCCCAACGAGGTCTCGCCGTCGTGGGCCGCCTCGGGGGGTGGGCGCGGCGCCCACGCCGTGCGGGCCCAGGCCGTCGCGGCCCGGTCCTACGTCCTGGCCGGCGACACCCGTTGGGGGACGTGGGCGACCACCTGCGACTCGGCCACCTGCCAGGTGTACTCGGGCTTCGGGAGCGAGGACCAACGGACGACGGCGGCCGTCACCGCCACGGCCGGCCAGGTCCGTCGCACCGGCTCGGGGGCGATCGCCCGCACCGAGTTCGGGTCGTCGTCGGGGGGGTGGACCGCGGGCGGCGTCTTCCCGGCCGTCGTCGACGAGGGCGATGCCATCGCCGCCAACCCCAACCACACCTGGGCGGTCACCGTGGCCCGCTCGACGGTCGAGGCCAAGTACCCGGGCCGGGGGACGTTCCTCCGCTTCGAGTCCGTCGTCCGCGACGGCCGGGGCGCCCTCGGGGGCCGGGTCCTCTCGGTGCGGCTGGTCTTCACCGGTGGCAGCGTCGACCAGACCGGTGACCAGGTCCGCCTGGCCCTGGGCCTCAAGTCCACGTGGTGGGCCCTGCGCCCGTAGCCGTACGGAAGGTGCCAGGCACGTCGCGTACGGGACCGGGCCCCATCCTCGTTCAAGTGTCACACCCCGTCCGCATGATGGGGCGATGCCACGTCCCCACCGCCGCGAGTCCGAGAGCGGCATCCACCACGTGATGAACCGGGGCGTCGACCACCAGACGGTGTTCTTCGCCGACGTCGACCGGGTCGAGTTCGGCCAGCGCCTCGCCGCGATCAACGAGCGGTTCGAGGTGACGACGCTCGCCTACTGCCTCATGGACAACCACTTCCACCTCTTGTTGCAGTCACCGCCCGAGGCCCTGTCGGAGGCGATGCACCACCTGACGAGCGTCTACAGCCGACACACCAACGACCGGCTGGG
>CAYQGF010000351.1:0-4350 GCA_964416885.1 uncultured Iamiaceae bacterium | reverse complement strand
CCGCTGATGGTGCGGAAGGCCACGTCGTCGCCGACCTCGGACCAGAAGGCCAGCAGGTCACCGAGGAAGGACGTGTCGTCGGGGTCGAAGTCGGTGGGGTTGAGGATCGGGTCGACCTCGCCGTAGCGGGGGTTCTCGGGCAGGTCGGCGTAGTCGACGAAGTTGCGGTTGACGTCGATGTTCTGGTGGTCGACCCGGCGGGACCAGGCGAAGCCGTACGGGTTGACGGCGTGGACGAGCACCACGGCGACGTCGGCGGGCAGGCGCTCCAGCCGGCCCGAGCCGACCAGCAGCTCCTGCACCCCGCTGCCGGCGTGGCCCTCGACGCCGTGGACGCCCGACGACACCAGCAGCACGGTCCGGGCATCCCCGATCGGGGCACCGAAGCGGGCGGTGTCGGTGGTGAGCGCCTCCCCGTCCGGTCCGACCTCGGGGTGGGTGTAGCGGGCGAGGGTGGCCCCGGCGGCCTCGGCGGCGCCGAGCACACGGGCGCGGGAGGACGTCAGGTCGGTGGCGGGCGGGATCACGGGAGGGCCTCCGGGAGGACGGGGTGGTCGGGGTGGCGGTACCGGGCCTCGCCGCCGATGACGGTGGCGAGGACGGTGACGGCATCGATGCGGTCGGGAGCGACGGCGGTGGGGTCGGCGTCGAGGACGACGAGGTCGGCCCGGAGCCCGGGCTCGATGGCGCCGAGGAGGTGCTCGGTGCGCCGGGCCGCCGAGGCGCCCCGGGTGGCGGCGGCCAGGGCCTCGGCCCCGGTGATCGCCTGCTCGGGGGCGAGGGGCCGGTCGACGGCCGCGACCATGGCGGCCAGCACGTCGGTGGCCTCGATCGGCGCGTCGGAGGAGAAGCCGATGGGCACGCCGGCGTCGAGCATCCGCCGGAAGGGGTAGGTGCGGGCCAGCCGTTCGGGGCCGAGCCGGGCGGCCAGCCAGTGGGCCTCGCTGCGCAGGCTGATCGGCTGCACCACGGCGGTGATGCCCCGGCCGGCCATGCGCTCGACGGTGGCCTCGTCGAGGACCGAGGCGTGCTCGACCCGGTGGCGGTGGGGGCCGGGGTCGGCGTCGAGCACGTCCTCCAGCACGGCGACGGCGTCGCGGGTGGCCCGGTCGCCGATGGCGTGGATGCAGACCTGATGACCGGCCCGGTGGGCCGAGGTGGCCCGGCGCCGGGCCTCGGCCAGGGCGAGGGTCGGGAGGCCGGTGCCGCCGTGGTCGGCGAAGGGGTGGTGCATGCAGGCGGTGCGGCCGCCCAGGGTGCCGTCGAGGAAGAGCTTGACGGCGTCGACCCGGCGGCCGGCGTCGGGGCGATGGAGCGGTCCGGAGCGCTGCTCCTCCACGGCGGCGACGTCGGGCGTGATCAAGATCGTCTGGACGTCGAACGGCACCCGGTCGACCAGCACCGACCAGCCGATGGCCTCCAGCGTGCCGGCCTCGCCCGACGGCCCCTCGGCGGTGGTCTGGCACATGGCCGAGACGGCGGTGACGCCCTGGGCCAGCAGCCGGTCGCGCCAGGCATCGAGGCCGGCCTCCAGGCCCTCGAAGGTGACCTCGGGCAGGAGGCCGAGCAGCGGGCCGACGGCGTTCTCCCGCACCAGCCCGGTGGGCGTGCCGGCGCTGTCGCGCTCGACCGCCCCGCCCTCGGGGACGGTGCCGTCGCGGTCGTAGCCCACGGCCCGGAGGGCGGCGGTGGAGGCCACGGCGTGGTGGCCGTCGCGGCGCAGCAGGACGACCGGTCGTCCGGCGCCGGCGGCGTCGAGCTCGGCCGCGGTGGGCAGCCGGCGCTCGGCCAGCACGGCGTCGTCGAGCTGGAAGCCGACCACGGCCCGGTCGGGCTCGCCGGTGCCGGCCCGGGCGGCGTCGGCCACCGCGTCGAGGACCTCGGCGACCGTCGTGACCGTGTCGAGCACCAGGTTCTGCTCGAACACGCACATCACCATCGGGTGGAGGTGGGCGTCGACGAAGCCGGGCACGAGCGTCCGCCCGGCGAGGTCGACGGTCGTGGCGTCGGCCGGCAGGGTGGAGCGCACCTCGGCCTCGGGCCCGACGGCGACGATCCGGCCGTCGGCCACGGCCACCGCGGTGCCCGGCGGCGTGGCCTCCGGCACCCGCACCGTCGCCCCCCGGTAGAGCGTCGCGGCCATCACCGTGCTCCCGACGCCATCGCCGCCTCCGAACCTGGGCAGCGCGCCACCCCATCGGTGGCGCGCTGACCAACATGCGGTCGAGGTCGGCCGTCGCCGTCGGACCGAACATGGTCAGCGCGCCACCGCACCGGTGGCGCGCTGACCGACTTCCCTGGAACATGGGCAGCGCGCCACTGCATCGGTGGCGCGTTGACCATCTTGACGGGCTCGACGGTCATCGGGTGACGACGACCGGCGCGGCGACCAGATGGTCGTCGAGGGCATCCCGGTCGACCTCGATGCCCCAGCCGGGGCCGCCGGGGAGGACCATCTCGCCGTGCTCGACCGGGTAGCGCTGGGTGACCAGGTGCTCCTCGAACATCACGTCGCCGGCCAGCTCGACGGCATGGCCGAGCCGGTCGAAGCGGGCCGCGGCGATGTGGGCGTGGGTGGCGGTGCCGATGCCGAGGGGCTGGTTGTGGATGATCGTGCCCAGGCCCCGGGCCGCGGCGTAGTCGATGGCCCGGAGGGCGCCGGTGACACCGCCGGGGCGCTCGCCGTTGATGCCGACCACCCCACAGCCACCGGCGTCGATGAGGGCCACCAGGTCGCCCATGGAGAAGAAGCCCTCGTGGAGGAACAGCGGGATGTCGGTGCGGCGGGCCACCGCGGCCATCCCGACCAGGTCGCCGATCGGGAGGGGCTGCTCGGCGCCGTCGATGCCGAAGGGCTCCAGCAGCCGGAGCACCCGGATGGCCGAGGCCGAGGTGTAGGCCTGGTTGAAGTCGACCCGGATGCGCAGGTCGGGGCCGCAGCGGTCGCGCACGGCGGCGATGACGTCGCGGTCGGCCTCCGGCCCGGTGCCGAGCTTGATGCGGACGGTGCCGTAGCCGGCCCGCTGGTAGCCGTGGCAGAGCCCGGCCGTCGTCTCGGGGCTCCCGAGGGGCACCAGCCCGCACAAGGGGATGCGGTCTACGGTGGCCCCGCCGATCAGGTCGTGCACCGGGCAGCCGAGCTGGTGGGCTGCGAGGTCGTGGCAGGCCACGTCGAGCAGGCCCTTGGCCATCTCGTTGCGGGCCACGTTGCGGTCGAACCGGGCGGCCAGGGCCTGGACCGCCACCGGCCGGGAGCCGAGGACGTAGGACGCCAGGTGGTGCTCGATGGCCGAGGCCATGTCGAGGTTCGACACGCCGCTCTCCGGCAGCCAGACGTAGGCCTCGCCCCAGCCCTCCCGGCCGGCCCCGTCGACCAACCGGCAGAACAGGAAGTCGGCCTCCAGCCACGGCTCCTCGGTGGGGATGGCCATGCCCAGGCCGTTGTCGCTCTCGGCCATGGCCCCCCGGGCCAGGCTGGACAGCGGCACCCGGGCCGAGAACAGCTCGACCCGCTCGACCCGCTGCTCGCTCCCCGCCGGGCCTTCCTGTAACAGATCAACCATGCCTTGTAACGTAACCCACATGAGCGAAGGCCGCGCCGGGACGTCGTTGTCGGGCCGACTGGCCGCGACCCCCCTCAGTCCCGCCCTCCGCCGGGTGGCCGAGCTGCTCCTGGTCGACCCCGAGGCCGTCGCCTACGGCACCGCGGCCTCGGTCGCCGCGGCCGCCGGCACCAGCCCGCCCACCGCCGTCCGCCTGGCCACCGCCCTCGGCTACGACGGCTTCGCCGCCCTGCGCGACGCGGCCCGGGCCGAGCTGGGGATGCGCCTGGCCACCGACGCCGTGCGGGCCCGGGCCGCCCGACCCGACGACCCCCTCGCCGCCCGCCGGGAGGCCGAGCACGCCGTCATCGACCGCACCCTCGACGGCCTGGCCCCCGGGGCGCTCGACGCCGCCGTCGACCTGCTCGCCGCCGAGGGCGCCCACACCTGGGTGCTGCCCAGCGCCCAGACCGCCGGGGTCGCCCTCCGCCTGGCCGACCAGCTGGCGATCATCGGTCGCCCGGCCACCCTGCTCGACGGCTCCGAGATGCGGGTGCTGTCCCAGCTCGGCGAGGCCCGGCCCGGCGACGTCGTCTGTTCGATGGACGTGCCCCGCCACGAGCACGCCCTGGTCCGGGCCCAGCAGGACGCGGTCCGGCGGGGCGCCCGGCCCGTCGTGCTCACCGGTCCGCCCGCCACCGCGCTGGTCACCGAGGGCGGCGTCGTGCTCCCGTTCGCCACCGCCTCGGTCGGCCCGTTCGACTCGCTCGTCGGGCTCACCGTCCTCGTCGGCCTGCTCGTCGACGGC
>CAYQGF010000350.1:0-4385 GCA_964416885.1 uncultured Iamiaceae bacterium | reverse complement strand
TCGACAGGTACTTGCACGACACCAGGTACACCCGGTCGACCCGGAGGTCGGCGGGGACGTCGGAGACCAGCGGCAGCTTGTCGGGGCCCTTCCACTCGATCCGGGCCGGCACCCGGCTCCGGAGGCCGTCGGTCGCCCGGAGGAACGCCAGGCCGTTGCCCCAGGCCCGGTGGAAGTCGGCGTCGTGCTCGCCTGCGGCCCGGGCCTCGACCAGGCGGTCCCAGGTGGCATCGCTGACCCCGTGGACCTCGGCCGGGCGGGCGGCCAACGCCCAGTCGAGGTCGCCCAGGCCGAGCATGGCCAGCCCGGTGGTGATCTCGGTGACCTCGGTGCGCAGGGACGGCATCGGGACCAGCGTCGCGCGAACGGGGCCGGGCGACGCCGGGCCCGCCGTGGTCAGCCCAGCCGGGCCATCGCCTCGACGAGGACGGCGGGCTCGCGGGAGCACACCGCGTCGACCCCCCGGCCGTAGAGGTCGGCGGCGACGTCGACGTCCTCGGTGGTCCACCCGATCAGCCCCAGGCCGAGGGCGAGAACCGCCGCGACCCACCCCGGTTCGAGCAGGGACTCGGCGGCGGCGCCGAAGGGCGCGTAGGAGGCGTGGACGAAGTCGATGTCGAGGCCCCGGCGGATGCTGTGGACGTCGACGAACGGGTCGCGGACCATCAGGCTGGTGGCGAGCTGGCCCTCGGTCTTGAGCCGCCCGACGAGGTCGGTCCGACGGCTGGCCGCGACGGTCCGGTCGACGAGGCCACGCTCGCGCACCATGGCGCCCAGGCTCGCCGCCCCACCGGGCAGGAGCTGGGCGACGTCGAGGTAGAGACCGAGGTCGGTGTCGGCCACGACGTCGAGAACGTCGGCCACCCGCAGCAGCTCGTCGCCCGGCGCCGCGGCCCGGAGCTCGTCGAAGGTGGTCTGCGACGTCCACCGCACGATCTCGTGGCCGGGGACGGGCACCATGTTGGTGGCGATGGCGACGAGCACGCCGTCCCTGGTCATGTTCACGGCGACGTCGACATCGGTCGCGCCCTGCGCCCTCGCCTCCCCCACGACCCGCGGCAGGTCCGCGGTGGCGTACCGCTCCAACACGGGACGCGCGATGAGGTGGCGCCGCGCACCCTTCCTCCAGTGCTCGCTGTCGCTGCTCATGCCAGGTCCTCCAGACGCCAGAAGCCCACGTCGGGCCGTTCTGTCGCCCCGGATGCGTACTGGGCCAGGCGGCGCCGACCCTCGGGCGACAGGACCTCCAGCACGTCGAAGAGCGCTGTCGGTCCCGCGGACCGTAGCGCCTGATCAGTAGCGGAGCGCACCTTGGGCAACGTCGGCACCAACAGGACCGGCGCGCGACCCTCGATCCCGGCGATGACGGCGCCCCTCCCGATGGCGGCCATGGCGGCATCGGTGCGGGCCAGCCCGGACGGCGCCACCGAGAACCCACCGGCCAGTTCGAACAGCCAGCGCCGGCCGGCCTTGTCCCGGCCCGCCACCGGGACCCGGAGCCCCACGCCCCGCACCGTGACGTCGGTGGCGATGTCGGTGAACCCGGCCTCGGCCAGGACCTGGGCCGCCAGCCGCTTCATGGCCAGGCGGCGCACCCGGGCCTCGCCGGTGGCCACCGCGGCCGGCTCGGTGACCCGCGCCGCGGCCGCGGCGTGCTCGGCCTCGACCCGGCGGCGGGCGATGTCCAGGTAGGCCGGGTCGAGGTCGTAGCCGGCGTAGCGACGCCCGGTGCGGACCGCCGCCACCGCGGTCGTGCCCGAGCCCAGGAAGGGGTCGAGGACCAGGTCGTCGGCGTAGGTGTAGAGCTCGATCAGCCGCTGGGGCAGGGCGACGGGGAACGGCGCCGGGTGGTCGACCCGGGAGGCCGACTCGGGGGGGATCTCCCACAGGTCGACGGTGGCGTCGAGGAACTCGTCGCCGGTGAGGGTGGAGGCGTGGGGCAGGCCCCGGGCCTTGCGGTCGGCGGGCCGGAGGGCCCGGTCGAAACGACCCTTCCCGGCGATGATCACCCGCTCGCTGAGGTCCCGGAGCACCGGGTTGTGGGGCTGGAGGTAGCTGCCCCAGGCGCAGTTGCCACCGGCCCCCCGGGCCTTGACCCACACGACCTCGCCCCGGATCAGCAGGCCCAGGTCGTCCTGGAGGACGCGGATCACGTCGGCCGAGAGCGAGCGGTAGGGCTTGCGCCCGAGGTTGGCGACGTTGACGGCGATGCGCCCCCCGGGCTCGAGGACGCGCACGCACTCGGCGAAGACGTCGCGGAGCATGGCGACGTAGTCGACGTAGCTCGACGGCACCGCCGGGTTGGCATCGGGGGCATCGGGGTCGATCACCTCGTAGGCCTTGCCGGCGAAGTACGGCGGCGAGGTGACGACCAGGGCCACCGAGTTGTCCTTCACCTCGGCCATCTGACGGGCATCGCCGAGCACCAGCGGCTCGTCGGGCGTGTGGCGGACGACGTCCTCGTCGTCGGAGACCGCCGGGGCGGTGAAGCGGGCGTAGAAGTCGGTGGCGTCGTGGCTCTCGCGGCGGCCCACACCGAAGGCCGACGTGGTGGTGGGGCGCCGGGGACGCCGGCGGGGGTCGGCCATGGGCGAACCCTACCGAGGGGGTACGACAGGGAAGGTGGGGGCGCGGCCGGGGCGTCGGGAGGGCCGTCGCGGGCACCACCACTAGCCTCGCCGGACCATGGCGCCCGAGGACCCGACCGAGATCGTGGACGAGGTGGCCGACCGCGCTCTCGCCGCCGACCGCGAGCCCCCCGCCGGCACCCCTGGCGCGGGGCCCGGCTCCACCCCCGACGCCGACGAGGGCCCCGACGACCCGGAGGAGCGGGGCGCGGTCGACGAGGTGCAGGAGTGGCAGGACCGGGTGGCCGCCGCAGCCCTCTCCCCCCGGGCCCACGCCGCGCTGACCGAGTCCCGCGACCACCTGAACGCCGCCTGGCAGGCCTCCGATGCCGGCACCGAGTCCGCTCCGGCGGGCAAGCTCCGCCACGCCCACAAGGCCGCCCTGGTCGGGATGCGCCACGTCACGTCGCACCAGGTGCCGTTCAACCGGGAGCTGGTCGTCGCCGTCGACCGGCTCACCCGGGTGGTGGAGGAGCTGGCCACCCGGCTCGAGGTCGTCGACGAGATGGACGACCGCTCGGCCACCGGCCTGCGCCGGCTCCAGGCCGGGGTGGCCACGCTCGGCGTCCAGCTCGACGACGGGGCCGGCGAGCTGGCCGACCTGGCCGAGGTCGTCGCCGACCTGGCCGATCGCCTCGGCGCCACCGAGCGCGCCCTGGCCCACCAGCGCCAGGTCGTCGGGTCGACCCGGGCCCGGGAGGACCTCGTCCTCCGCACCCTGCGAGCCGCAGCCGCCGACGCCACGCCCGCCGACGCCATGTCCACCGACGGCGAACCGGCCGAGGCCGATGCCCGCCTGGCCCCGGCCGACCGGCTGCTCGCCGCCGATGCCCGCGAGGCCGTCGCGGCCGACGCCGCCCTCCTCCGCCGGCTCGCCGCCGCCGGCCACCCCCGCTCCGAGGTGGTCGTCGACTGGGCCCGCCAGCTGGAGCCGGTCGTGGCGGCCGCGGCCGCCGGCGCCCCCGTGGTCGACCTCGACAGCGACCGGGGCGAGTGGCTCGACGTCTGGGCCACCCTCGACGGCCCGGCCCGGGGCACCGAGTCCGACCCGGCGGCCGCCGACCTCCTCCGGGAGCGGGGCCACCAGGTCGCGGTGGGCGACCCGGCCGAGCTGCTGGCGACCCTGCCCGCCGGCTCGGTCGGCGCCGTCACCTCCGTCGCCCTCGCCGACGTCCGCCCCCTGGGCGAGCTGGTCGCCGTCGTCGACGCCTCCGTCGCCGCCCTCCGGCCCGGTGGCGCCCTGGTGCTCGTCGCGGCCGACCCGGCCGGCGCGCCCGTCGACATCCTCTGGGCCGACCTCCGCCGACGGCCCGTCCACCCCGAGACCCTCGTCCTGCTGGCGCTGGACCGCGGCTTCGCCGAGGCCGACGTCGTCGCCCTGACCGCCCCCGACGGCGCCGCGGGTGACGGCCCCCGGGCCTATGCCCTCGTCGCCCGCGCCCCGGGCGGCGGCCCGGCGTGACCCTGCCGTGACGTGATGGCCCGCCCGCTCCGGATCGCCGTCCTCAAGCCGGACGTCGGCGTGGCCGGCGGGTTCGAGCGCGTGGTCGCCCGGGTCGAGGCCACGCTCCGGCGTGACGGCCACGACGTCACGCGTCTCACCGTCGCCCTCCCGGAGAAGCCCCGGTCGACCTTCGGCGTCGAGGTCCCGCAGCAGTCGTGGTGGGCCGCGCCCGAGTACTTCCGGTACCTGGCCGGGATGGAGGCCTTCGACCAGGTGGCGACCAGCCGCTACGACGCCGTCGTCTCGACCCAGCC
>CAYQGF010000349.1:0-4396 GCA_964416885.1 uncultured Iamiaceae bacterium | reverse complement strand
GGCCAACGCCATCCACTTCCCCGAAGCCAGCGGATAGGCCCGACGCGGGCCGTTCGGCCCGGTGGTTGCCGGCCATCCAGGCCCGCAGCCTGCTCAGGCGGAGCGCAGCGTCGCGACAGCCGCGGTGGCGTCGGTCCGGCGGATCAGGAGGACGTCGGCGGTGCGGACCGAGGCGACCCGGGTGCTCCACGAGTCGACGCGGCCGGTGTCGGCGGTGCGGAAGAACGTCGTCATCGGCCCCTCCTGCTGGTAGGCGTCGGCGTCGCCCACCTCCTCGGTGGTCCGGTCCCGGAGCGTGACCTCGAAGCAAGCCATGACCGGACGGTACGACGCACGCCCTGTGGTGAGGAAGAGGCGCAGCGTGGGGATCTCCTGTGGACGACCGGCCTCGCGCGAGAGTGGAACCTGTGAGCGACGCCGGCAACGCCCCCGACGCCCCGTTCCCGCCCGAGCCGTGGGCGGCCACGCCGCTGCCCCCGGAGGTGCCGGAGGGCGACCTCTCCTTCACCTGCCCGCGCTGCGCCACCGCGGTCCAGGAGAGCGCCTACGGCCCCTGCACCTCGTGCCGCCGGGAGCTGCGCGCCCTCGGCGGCGAGCAGCGCGACGTGGTCGAGGAGGACTACGTCCCCAAGATGAACGTCACCCCGAACGCGGTGGCGCTCAAGGAGTAGCCGGCCGGGTGGCCGGGTCAGGCCTCCTCGGCCCGGGCGGCGTCGGCCAGAGCGACCAGGCGGACCAGTCGGCCCCGGTGGGGGGCGTGCGGCGTCAGCAGCGCGGGGAGGTCGACCGCGCCGCCCTCGCGGTCGTGCTCGGCGTCGGACCACAGGGCCCGGATGACGGCCGCGCTCTGGTGGACGTCGAGCACCGGGAGCGCATCGGGGTCGCCCAGCGCCACCGAGCGGGCGTGGGCGACGACGTCGCCCCCGATGCCCGTGATGCCGGCCAGGTGGTCGACGGCCCGGGGGCCGCCCTCGTCGTCGGCGGCGGGCTCCAACCGGCCGGCGTGGGTCGCGATGCGGCGGATGGCGTCGGCCCGGGTGTGCTCCAGGCCCCAGATGTGCAGCTCGTAGGGGTCGCAGGTGGCGAGGCGTCGGGGGGCGGGAGGGAGCCGGAGGCCACCGGGGCCGGGCGCATCGTCGCCGAGGATCTCGACCATGAAGGTCCACGACCGGGAGGCCTCGAACGCGGAGACCCCCCGTCGGCACATGGCCTGGATGGCGGCGTCGGCGACCCGCCCGTGGCCGGCGAGCCGGAACCCCGGGTACCGGGCGGCCAGCTCCGTGACCAGGGGCGACGCGCCATCGAGGCCGGGGTCGACGGCGCCGACGAGACGGGGCAGGCGGGGCGGGAGCCAGGCCGTGCCCTCGCCCCATCCCTGGACGTCGACCCCCTCGTCGCCGGCCTGGAGCCGGACGGTGACCGGGCCGGCCGGGGTCCGGGTCGCCCACCACCAGGCCCCGGAGGGCTCGACGCGCCAGCACGGGTCGCCGACCCCGACGCGCAGCGGGGCCAGGACCGACGCCAGGTCGACCTCGACGGGGACCAGGGTCTGGAGATCTGGGGAGCGCGCCATCGACCTCGGGGTGGCAGGGAGGCCGAGTGGCCTGAGGGGGTGCCAGGCTAGCGACGCCGCCGGCCGCGCGGTGCGCCGGAACCGTCTGCGACTGTCACGTCTCGGCCGCCCCGACCGGTCGCTCCTCCATGACGTCGGCGACGATCTGGCTCAGCTCGGAGGGGTACTTGCCCACGAAGTAGGCGAACGACGGCTCGATCTGGGTGAACAGGTTGGTGTCCGGGGTCAGCGTGGCGGCGAAGCCGTTGAGGTACAGCAGGTTCTTGAAGAACAGGACCAGCTCCTTGGGCAGCGTGAACCCGTTCTGGGCCAGCACCCGGATGATCGTCCCCAGGGCCTGGCCCAGCTTGTCGACGGTCATGTCCTCGCTGCGGGAGAGGATCGTCGGGTCGACGGCGTCGAGCTGGGCCTCGATCTGGTCCCGGAGGGCGGCGAGGTCCCACCCCTCGGGCACGGCCCCGAAGGCCTGGAGCCCCTCGAGCTGCATCAGGGTGTCGTTGCGGGCGAAGCCGAACAGGAACCGCACCGTGGCGGCCCGCTGGGCGGCGTCGATCCGGCCCGCGATCCCGAAGTCGATCAGCGAGAAGTCGCCGTCGGCGTTGATCAGGACGTTCCCGGCGTGCAGGTCCCCGTGGAAGATCCCGTAGGCGATCATGTGCTCCAGGGTGCCGGTGACCGCCAGGTTGAGCAGCCGCTCGCCGTCGACGGCGTCCGGGTAGGCCTCCAGCGCCTGGGTGTAGGGGACGCCCTCGACCCGGGTCATCACGAACACGTCCTCGGCGGTGAGGTGGGGGACCGGCTGCGGGAAGCGGGTGAAGTCGTGGCCGGCGGCCTCCGACGCCAGGGCGACCTCGACCTGGTTGAGGGCCTCGAAGCGGAAGTCGACCTCCTCCAGCACCAGTTGGGCGAAGAGCTGGACGAACCCGGTGAGGTTGGCGACCCGGGCCGCCCGCGAGGCCCGCTCGGCGGCGCTGGCGGCCAGGGCCATGGCCCGCAGGTCGCGGTCGAACTGGCCCCGGAGCCCGGGGCGCCGGACCTTCACCACCACCGCGGTGCCGTCGTGGAGGGTGGCGGCGTGGACCTGGCCGATCGAGGCGGCGCCGAGGGGCTCGGGGTCGAACGCGGCGAAGACCCGGTCGACCGGCACCTGGAAGCGCCGCTCGAAGCGCTCCTCGGCCATGCCCTCGGGCAGCGGGGTGGCGGTGTCGCGGCACCAGCCGAAGGCGTCGACCCACTCGTCGGGCAGCAGCCCCTGGGCGGTGGCGACGAACTGGCCCAGCTTGATGTAGGTCGACCCGCCCGCCTTGACCAGCTCCTGGACGTGGCGGATCGCCGCCCCCTCCTCCAGCGGGCCCTCCTTGATGCGGCGCTTGGCGTCCTCCCGGAGCCCGGGGGCGACACCGCGGGCCAGGTCGACCCCGGTGCGGCCCACGGCGTGGAGGGTCCGGGGCCGCAGCGACGCCTGGGCGAGGAGGTCGGCCTCGGCGGCCAGCCGGGCCCGGGCGTCAGGGCCCCAGAGGAGCCACAGGCGGGCGTGGTCGCGCAGCCCCGGGCGGGCGTCGACGGCGGTCGAGCGGTCGAGGACCTCGACCATGTCGGGCAACGGTGGGACGGGCATCGGTCCTCCGGGAAGTGGGGCCAGTCGTGGTTCGGCGCGGGCCGCGCCGCTCCTGTCAGGGGGCGGCTTCTCCGGCGGCCGCCTCCAGGGCGGTGAGGCCGGCGGCGAGGTCGTCGACGGTCGACCAGCCGTAGCCGAGGCGCATGTGGCGGTCGTCGAGCTCGAACCAGTGGCCGGGGCCGACGTAGGTGCCGTGGTGGGCGAGCAGGACGTGGTGGAACGTGTCGGTGTCGACCTCGACCTCGGGGCGGAACCGCAGCAGCCCGACGCAGCCCCCGGTGGGCGGCACCCACTCGAAGGTGCCCTGCTCGGCCCGCCAGGCCTCGACCACCGCCAGCCGGGCCCGGACGTCGTCGAGGATCGGCGGGAGCACCTCGGCCCGGCGGCTGAGCACCTGGCCGGCGATGTGCTCGTCGATCGTCGAGCCGCAGATCACGGTCTGCTCCTTGGCCGCCAGCAGCAGCTCGCCGAGGGCAGGGTCGGTGGTGACCGACCAGCCGGTGCGGAGCCCGGGGAGCCCGTAGGCCTTCGACATCGACCCGACGCTGACGCACCGGGGGGAGAGGGTGGCGGCGAGGGGGAGTGGCGCGACGCCGTGGGTGAGGTCCCGGTAGGTCTCGTCGACCAGGAGGACGGCGCCGCTGCGCTCGGCCAGCTCGACCAGCCGGTGGAGGTCGGCCTCGGGCAGCACCGTCCCGGTCGGGTTGTGCGGGCAGGTGACGCTGATCAGCCGGGTGCGGCCGGGCTCGACCCGCCGGGCCACCTCGTCGACGTCGAGCGCCCAGCCGTCGTCGTAGGCCAGGTCGACGACGGCCAGGTCGGCCCCGATGGCCCGGGGCGTCTCCAGGTTGGTGGCGTAGTTGGTGCGGACCACCACGGCGTGGTCGCCCGGCTCGAGCAGGGCGGTGGCCAACCCGAACAGGGCGGCGGCGGCCCCGGTGGTGACCAGGACGTGGTCGGCCGACAGGCCCTCGCCGGTGGCGGCCACGGCCTCCCGGAGGACCGGGTCGCCCAGGTGGTCGCCGTAGCAGAGGACCAGCTCGTCGAGGTCGAGGTCGAGCCCCAGGTCGGAGAGGCGGCGGTCGGCCACCGACGACTCCGACAGGTTGTGGGCGATCGTGTCGTAGCCCAGCTCCTCCGGTGACTCGACCTCGATCGGCATCCGGCGATAGCGCATGCCCCGGAGCCTGCCAGACCGGTGCCGG
>CAYQGF010000348.1:0-4397 GCA_964416885.1 uncultured Iamiaceae bacterium | reverse complement strand
CGTAGAGGCCCTTGGGGTCGCGCTGCTCGCACAGCTCGATCGGGGTGTCGACGAAGACCTCGACGAACGGGACGCCGGCCGCCTCGTGGGCGGCGCGGGCCCGGTCGCGCCCGGCCCGGTAGGGCGAGATCAGGGGGACGAGGGCGACCACGCCGGCGTCGGCCAGCAGCAGCGCGACCTCGCCGGCCCGGCGGACGTTCTCGTCGCGGTCCTCGGCGCTGAAGCCCAGGTCGGCGTTGAGCCCGTGGCGCAGGTTGTCGCCGTCGAGCCGGTAGGCGGGCTGCCCGGCCGCGACCAGCAGCCCCTCCAGGGCCACGGCGACGGTCGACTTCCCCGAGCCCGACAGCCCGGTGAGCCACACCGTCGCCCCCCGGTGGGGCCGGTCCTCCCGGCCCACCGACCCCCCGTGCCAGGTGACGTTGGTGCTCACCGCCACGTCACCCGCGTACGGAAAGTGCCTGGCACCTTCCGTACGCGGTCACAGGATCATCCCGGCGCCCACCGTGGCGTTGGTGTCCTCGTCGATGAGGATGAAGCTGCCGGTGGTGCGGTTGCGGCGGTACTCGTCGCAGAACAGCGGGAGGGTGGTACGGAGCGTGACCCGGCCGATCTCGTTGAGGGCCAAGGAGGCGGCGTCGTCGTCGCGGTGGAGCGTGTTGACGTCGAGCCGGTACTGGAGGTCCTTCACCATGGCCCGGGCCGACCGCGTCGTGTGCTTGATCCCGAGCTTGGTGCGGGGCGTCAGCTCCGTCGTCTCGCTCATCCAGCACACCATGGCGTCGACGTCCTGGCTCACGCGGGGCTGGTTGTGGGGCCGGCAGATCATGTCGCCCCGGGAGATGTCGATGTCGTCGGTGAGCGTGATGCTCACCGACATCGGGGCGAAGGCCTCCTCGACCGGGCCGTCGGCGGTGTCGATCGACTTCACCTTGCTGGTGAAGCCCGATGGCAGGACCAGGACCTCGTCGCCCGGCTTGAACGTGCCGCCGGCGACGGTGCCGGCGTAGCCCCGGTAGTCGGGGTGCTCCGCCGAGTAGGGCCGCAGGACGTACTGCACCGGGAACCGGGCGTCGATCAGGTTGCGGTCCGAGGCGATGTGGACCTCTTCCAGCTGGTGGAGGAGGGACGCGCCGTCGTACCAGGGTGTGTTGAGGCTGCGGCTGACGACGTTGTCGCCGTGGAGGGCCGAGACGGGCACGAAGGTGAGGTCGCCGATGTCGAGCTTGGCCGCGAAGGCCCGGAACTCATCCGCGATCTCCCGGAAGCGCTCCTCGCTCCAGTCGACCAGGTCCATCTTGTTGACGCACAGGACGAGGTGCGGGATCTGGAGCAGCGACGACAGGAAGGCGTGGCGGCGGCTCTGCTCGACGATGCCCTTGCGGGCGTCGACCAGGATCAGGGCCACGTCGGCGGTGGACGCCCCGGTGACCATGTTCCGCGTGTACTGGATGTGGCCGGGGGTGTCGGCGATGATGAACTTGCGGCGGGGCGTGGCGAAGTAGCGGTAGGCCACGTCGATGGTGATGCCCTGCTCGCGCTCGGCCCGGAGGCCGTCGGTGAGGAGGGCGAGGTTGGTGTACTCGGCCCCCATCCGCTGCGAGGTGGCCTCGACCGCCTCCATCTGGTCCTCGAAGATCGCCTTCGAGTCATAGAGGAGCCGCCCGATCAGCGTGCTCTTCCCGTCATCGACGGACCCGGCGGTCGCCAGGCGAAGGAGCTCAGACATCAGAAGTACCCCTCGCGCTTGCGGTCCTCCATGGCGGCCTCGCTGACGCGGTCGTCGCCCCGGGTGGCGCCGCGCTCGGTGAGGCGGGTGGCGGCGACCTCGGCGACCACCTGCTCGACGGTGGCGGCAGTGGACTCGACCGCACCGGTGCCGGGGGCGTCGCCGATGGTGCGGAACCGGACGGTGCGGGTCTCGACCACCTCGTCCTCGCCGACGGTGATGTGCTGGGTGACCCCGATCCACATGCCGTCGCGCTGCACCACCTCGCGCTCGTGGGCGAAGTAGAGCGGGGAGATCGTCACCCCGTCGGCCGCGATGTACTGCCAGATGTCGAGCTCGGTCCAGTTGCTCAAGGGGAACACCCGGATGTGCTCGCCCCGGTGGTGGCGCCCGTTGTAGAGGCTCCACAGCTCGGGCCGCTGGTTCTTCGGGTCCCACTGGCCGAACTCGTCGCGGAAGCTGAACACCCGCTCCTTGGCCCGGGCCTTCTCCTCGTCGCGGCGAGCCCCACCGAACACGGCGTCGAACTCGTTCTCCTCGATGGCCTCGAGCAGCACCGGGGTCTGGATCCGGTTGCGGGTCGCGCCCTGGCCGGCGGCCTCCTTGACCTTCCCGGCCGCGATGGCATCGGGCACCGAGGCGACGACCAGGCGCAGGCCGTGCCGCTCGACCTCGGCGTCGCGGAACGCGAGGACCTCGTCGTAGTTGTGGCCGGTGTCGATGTGCATGACCGCGAACGGGAGGGCGCACGGCCAGAACGCCTTGCGGGCGATGTGGAGCATCACCGCCGAGTCCTTGCCACCGCTGAAGAGCAGGACCGGCCGCTCGAACTCGGCCGCCACCTCTCGGATGATGTGGATGGCCTCGGCCTCGAGGGCGCGTAGGTGGGGGAGCTGGTAGCCGGACGACGTCGACGCAGGCACGGAGGGCGAGCGTAGCGGCGCCCCTCCGGAGCCCGTCGAACTGACGTGCGACCCGGCGGAGGACGAGCCGGATGCGTCGGTTGCCACGTGCATGCCCGTCTCATCGGCGGAGGCTCGTCGTTCTCCACCGTTCGTGACCGACACCCGGGCGACGGCCAGACTGCTGCGATGACCTCCGACGGCTCCGTCCCGCTCGCCTCGGCTGCTGACCACGCCCTGGCTGCCGCCCTGGCCACCGAGGCGGGCGAGATGCTCGTCCGGTTGCGGGAGGAGCTGGCCGGCCAGCCGTCGTCGACCCTCAAGCGGGAGGGCGACCGCCGCGCCCACGAGCTGCTGGTGGCCCGCCTGGCCGAGGAGCGGCCCGGCGACGCCGTCCTGTCCGAGGAGGGCCGCGACGGCCGCGAACGGCTGGCGTCGGCCCGCACCTGGATCGTCGACCCGCTCGACGGCACCCGCGAGTACAGCGAGCCGCCGCGGATCGACTGGGCGGTCCACGTCGCCCTGGTCGCCGAGCACCGGCCGATCGCCGGGGCCGTCGCCCTGCCCGCCCAGGGCGTCACCCTGTCGACCGCCCAGCCGCCGCCGACGCCCCCTCCCCCGCCGGCCCGGCCCCGGGTCATCGTCAGCCGGAGCCGCCCGCCGATGGTGGCCCTGGCCATCGCCGACGCCCTCGGCGCCGAGCTGGTCGAGATGGGCTCGGCCGGGGCCAAGGTGGCCGCCGTCGTCCAGGGCGTGGCCGACGTGTACCCGCACGCCGGGGGCCAGTACGAGTGGGACAGCTGCGCCCCCGTGGCGGTGGCCGAGGCGGCCGGGCTCCACTGCTCCCGCATCGACGGCAGCCCGCTCCGCTACAACGAGCCCGACCCGTGGCTCCCCGACCTCCTGGTCTGCCCGCCGCAGCTGGTCGAGCCGATCCTCGAGGTCACCCGCGACGCCTACTGGTAGTCCGCTCCGCCGCCGCCCCGGTCAGCGGTGCAGGACCGCGGCCAGCTCGCCGCGGCTCCGGACGGCGAGCTTGGTGTACGCCCGCTGCAGGTGGTTCTCGACGGTGCGGCGCGACAGGTCCAGCCGCTCGGCGATGGCCTTGGCCGGGAGGCCGGTGGCGGCCAGCTCGGCGACCTGACGCTCCCGGGGGGTGAGGATGGCCGCCCCTCCGGCCGAGAGCAGCGCCGGCGTCGCCGCCCCCTCGCACCGCCCGGCCAGGGCCGCCGACCGGTCGGCGGCCCGGGCTGCCTGCCGACCGTCGCCGGCCCGGCGCCAGCGGGCCGAGGCGGCGGCGTGGGCCTCGGCGGCGAAGAGGGCGCAGCCCAGCTCCTCCCAGCGGCGGCCGACGGCATCGAGCGCCTCGGCGTCGTCGCCCGCGAGGGCCTCGGCGTGGGCGGAGCGGCCGGCGGCGACCGGCCCGTCGACCCGGGCCGCGGTGGCGGCCAGGCGGTCGACGACGAGGGCGGCAGCACCGAGCCGGGCCCCGTCGTGGAGGGCGGCGACGGCCAGGGCCGGGGCACCCATCTCGTCGGCCGTGTCGGCCGCGGCCCGGAGCCGGGCCACGGCCGCGTCGTGGTCGCCGATGGTCGCCAGGTGCCAGGCCCCGGCCCGTTCCAGCTCCGGCTGCATGATCCTCATCGCCACCGTGGGGGCGGCGTCGAGGGCGGCGAGGGCGGCCGCCGCCCCGGCGGCGTCACCGGCCGTGCCCGCGGCCAGGGCGCACCCGGCCAGCGCCCACCGGCGCGGCCCGTGCTCACCGATGC
>CAYQGF010000347.1:0-4415 GCA_964416885.1 uncultured Iamiaceae bacterium | reverse complement strand
CGGGGGGCCTTGAAGTTGGCCATCCGCTCCCGGCTCCAGGCCACGACCTCGGCCTCGCTCGGTGGCTCGACGCCCGTGGCCGGCACCAGCCAGGCGAAGCCGACCTCGCCGAGGCGCTCGTCGGGCACGCCGACCACCGCGGCCTGGGCCACCGCCGGGTGCTCGGACAGGGTCGACTCGATCTCGGCCGGGTAGGCGTTGAACCCGCCGCAGATGAACATGTCCTTGGTGCGGTCGGTGATGTCCAGGTAGCCCCGGCCGTCCATGGTGCCGACGTCGCCGGTGTGCAGCCAGCCGTCGGCGTCGATCGTCTCGGCCGTCTTCTCCGGGTCCTCGAAGTAGCCCTGCATCACCGAGAAGCCCCGCACGAGGATCTCGCCGGGCTGGCCCCGGGGCACCTCGGTGCCGTCGTCGGCCACGACCTTGACCTCGACGCCCGGGATCGCCCGCCCCGAGCTGGTCGAGATGGTCTCGGGGTCGTCGTCCTGGCGGCACATCGACACGATCCCGGTGGACTCGCTCAGCCCGTAGGCGGTGAGCACGGCGTCGAAGCCGAGGTCGTCGGTCATCCTCTTGATCAGGCTGACCGGGACGGGCGCGGCGCCGGTGACGGCGATCCGCAAGGTGTCGGAGCGCAGCGAGGCCCGGTCGGGGTGGTTGAGCATCGACTGGTAGAGAGCGGGCGGCCCCGGGAAGATCGTGACCCGCTCGGCGTCGATCGTGCGCATGACGGCGTCGACGTCGAACACCGGCAACGGCACCATCGTCGCCCCGGTGAGGATGCAGGCCACGATGCCGGCCCGGTACCCGAAGCTGTGGAAGAACGGGTTGACGATCAGGTAGCGATCGGCGTCGGTGAGCCCGGCCAGCTCGGACCACACGGTGAAGCCCCGGAGCGCCTGGCCATGGGTGGTGAGCACGCCCTTGGGCTTCCCGGTGGTGCCCGAGGTGAAGATGATGTCGTTGACGGTGTCGGGCGTCAGGGCGGCCCGGCGCTCGGCCACCACGGCCGCCGTGGCCGGGTCGGCGGCACCCTCGGCGAGGAAGTCGGCCCACGCCTGCGTCCGATGGGGGCTGGCCGGGGCCGGGTCCCGGAGGACGACGACCCGCTCCAGGTGGGGCAGGTCCTGGTCGGCCAGCATCCCGACGTAGCTGTTGCCCAGGAAGCCGTCGACGGTGACGAGGAGCCGGGCCCGGCTGCGGGCGAGGATCCACCCCGCCTCCGACCCCTTGTACCGGGAGTTCAGGGGGACGACCACGCCGCCGGCGGCCTGGAGGCCCACCACGGCGACGACCCACTCCCAGCAGTTCGGCGCCCACAGCCCGACCCGGTCACCCGGCTGGAGCCCGGCGGCGACGAAGGCCCGGGCCGCGGCCTCGACCTGTTCGGCCAGGGCGGCCCAGGTGAGCCGGTGCTCGCCGTCGACGATCGCCTCGCCGTCGGGGATCCGGGCCGCGGTGGCCTCCAGGGCGGCCGGGATGCTCGTCCCCGGCAGGTCGGTCATCGGGGCGGTCATCGGTCCCCCCACGCCGCGGCCAGCTCGTCGACGGTGGTGACGGTGGCCAGCAGCGAGATGGTGTTGGCGAGGAGAGCCTCGGCGTACTCGGCCGGGAAGCCGTGGACGGCGTCGCGGGGCACCACCACCTGGTAGCCGGCGTTGACGGCGTCCATCACCAGGTTGGTGATGGCGATGTTGAGCGACACGCCCGCGACGACGACCGTCGTGACGCCGAGGTTGCGCAGCACCGGGTCGAGGTCGGTGCCCGCCATCGGCGACAGCCCGTGGAGGCGGGTCAGCACGATGTCGGACGGCTCCGGCCCCAGCTCGGGCACGACGGTGGTCTCCGGGCTCCCGGGCAGCAGGGCGACCGGGCTCTTGCGCACGCCGGCGAACAGCCGGGCGTTGTCGTTCGAGCCCCGGCCGTCGGCCCGGCGGGCCGCGGTGCAGTGGACGACGGAGACCCCGGCGGCTCGGGCCAGGGTGCACAGCCGGCCCGCCGCCTCGACCATGGGCCGGGCCGCGGCGGCCAGCTCGGGCAGGGCCGACCGCTCCCCCACCACCCCGTTCTGGACCTCGGACGTCACGACCGCGCACCGCTCGGGGCGCACCAGGTCGGCCAGGTCCACGGGCATGGCCGGGAACCTACCTGACACCCCGTCAGGTGCCGCTCCCCGACCCCCACCCGGCCGGCAGCCGTCGTAGCCTTCGACGAGGAGGCCCAGGAGGGACCGCCATGCAACGAGCCGACCCCGAGGACCCCAGCCCCCGCCGGCTGCACCGCGACCTGGCGGCGCTGCTCGGCTCGGTCGTCGGGCTCGGCGCCACCGGCTACCTGGCCGTGCTCGCCCTGGGCGCCCTCGGGGCCTTCGCCTTCACCGTGCCGTCGTGCGAGATCGACATCGGCGACCCGGGCGACGGACGGGACTCCCAGCACCTGGCGGTCGCGGCGGCCCCGGCCACCGACCTCGCCGACGGCACCCCGATCGGGGTGAGCAGCGACGCCTTCGCCCCCCACCGCATCGTCGGCGTCGCCCAGTGCCTGGCCGAGGCCGCGAGCGTCCCCCGCGGTGTCGAGGCCTGCGACACCGACGGCGGTCAGCGCTTCGCCGTCGACGCCGACGGCCACCTGACCGCGCTGGTCGCCGCCCGGCGGGTCATCACCGTCGGCGGCGAGGCCCACGACTGCGCCGAGTCGGCCGAGCGCTGCATCCTGGTCGCCGCCGACGCCGGCGACTACTCCCTCTCGGGCGGCGTGCCGCTCACCTTCGCGACCGACCTGCCGCCCGTCACGCTCACCGCTCGCACCGGCGCTCGGCCGGCGACGGTCCTGCTCCCGGGCCGGCTGACACCGGAGGGCCCCGTCCCGGCCGGCGCCACCGTCGCGGCCAGCGCGTCGGGCTTCGTCCCGGGCGAGCCGGTCGTCGTCGCCCTCTGCCACCGCGGGTTCCTCACCGGGGCCGCCTACTCGTCCTGCGACCCGATCGACACCAGCACCGTCGTCGCGGTCATGACCCGGGAGGTCGGCACCGTCGCGCTCCACGCCGACGCGGCCGGCGTCGTGGCCACGACCGTCACCGTGCCGGCCGAGGTCGTCCCCTACGTCGACCACGACGACCGCTCCGGGGCCGTCGACTGCACCACCGAGCCGGGGGCGTGCGCCGTCGTGGTGGCGGCCGCCGCCGACGACCAGCGGTCGTCCTACCTGCCGTTGACCGTCAGGCCGTGACCGTCAGCCGGTAGGCGGTCGAGTAGCCGTCGACCTGGTACACGTCGATGCCGTAGGTGCCGGCCTCCTCCGCGACGAACCGGGCGGTGGCGTCGAGGTCGAGCAGGCCCCCGCCTCCGTCGTCGGCCTCGGCCACCGGGACCTCGGGGTCGTCGGGTCGATAGGCGGCGAAGGCCACGTCGCCCGTGGCCGACGAGGCGGTGATCGTGACCTCCTCACCCGCCTCCAGGTCGAGGAAGAAGGTGTCGAACTCGCCCAGGGCGGTCACGACGCCGGTGGCCTCGTCGCCGACCGCGATCTCCCGGGGGTCGTCCCAGGGCGACACCAGGGCGAAGGCCGTCGACGCCACGACCGTCACCGCCGCGGCATCGGGATCGATGCTGTCGACGTACACGAGCAGGGGCTCGTCGTCGGGGACCGTGAAGGTCCAGGTCCCGGGGGCGGCGGCCGGCGTCGGCTCGGGGAGGTCGGCGTCGAAGAGCGGGTCGCCCGAGGGATCGACCGCGCCGCCGTCGGCCGCGGCCTCGTTCACGGCGACCGGGTACAGGGTGGTGTCGGTGACCTGCACGACCGCGGCGTCGTCGGCCTCGATCGTCAGCGTGCCGTCGGGGGCCTCGGGGACGTACAGGAGGCCGAGGCCGACCCCACCGTCGAGGGCGACCTCGGTCGTGGTGGTCGTGGCCTCCTCCGGGGGCGGGAGCGACGTCCAGTCCGACCCGTCGCCGGCCGCGATGGCCTCGACCGACGCCCTCACGTCCTCGCCCACCAGGGCGAGCGCGTACTGCTCGTCGTAGGCGAGACCGGAGATGCCGACGACGCGCCCGAGCGAGTCGACCACGGCGCCGCCGCTCTGGCCCCCGCTGATGGCGGCATCGGTCTGGAGGAAGCCGAGGTCCCACCCCTCGGCGGTGCGGCGGCGCGAGAGCACGCCGCGGGAGATCGTCACCTCGGGGTCGGCGGCATCGCCGGGGTAGCCCACGAGGTAGAGGTCCGAGCCCGGCTCGATGTCGGCGGCGTCCTCCATGGCCACGCCGGTCCTCCCCTCCGGGACCGGGCCGAGCACGGCGATGTCGGCGACCAGGTCGACCCCCTGCACGTCGAGGACCTCGCCCTCGTCCTCGCCGAAGGTCACCGTCGCCTGGCCGAACGGGTCGACGACGTGGGCGTTGGTGACGAGGGTCCCGTCG
>CAYQGF010000346.1:0-4426 GCA_964416885.1 uncultured Iamiaceae bacterium | reverse complement strand
AGCACCACGCCGACCACGTCGTCCTCGTGGAAGCGGATGTCGATGGTGGCGTTGGGCACCAGGTAGTCGCCGTCGTCGCCCACCGAGGCGCCGGGCACGGTGACCTGGTCGTAGGTGGAGGCGTCCATGAAGACGAAGTCCTCGCCGTCGCGGTAGAGCAGCTGCATCTCGCGGGTGTCGACGTTGATGCGCTCCAGCCGCTCGCCGGCCCGGAAGGTGCGCTCCAGGACGGCGCCGGTGCGCAGGTTCTTGATCTTCGTGCGCACGAACGCCGCGCCCTTGCCCGGGTTGACGTGCTGGAACTCGACGAGGTTGAACAGCTTCTCGTCGATCTTCAGCGTGATGCCGTTCTTGAAGTCGGCGGTCGAGATCATGGGCACGGGTCGTCGCTCCCGGACGTCGTTCGTGGTGGGCGGAGCGACGCTAGCTGTCAGGCCCGGTCGCGCACGACCTCGGCCAGGGCGACGGTGGCGGCGACGCCGGCGTTGAGGCTCTCGATCCCGGGGCGACCACCCGGGATGCGGGCCAGCACGTCGCAGTGCTCCTTGGTCCGCTTCCGCAGGCCCTCGCCCTCGGCCCCGATCACCAGCGCGGTCTTGGGGGCGAAGTCGGTCTGGGCCAGCGTGCCCTCACCCCGCTCGTCGAGGCCGTAGACCCAGAACCCGAGCTGCTTGAGGGTGTCGAGCGCCCGGCTCAGGTTGGTGACCCGGTAGAGGTCGACCAGCTCGGCGCCACCGACCGCCACCCGGGTCACCGTCGGGGTCAGGTCGACCGAGCGGTTCTTGAGCCACACCACGGCATCGGCCCCGAAGAAGGCCGCGCCCCGGAGGATCGCCCCGAAGTTCTGGGGGTTGTTCACCTGGTCGAGGACGACGACGAGGGTGGCGTCGGCCAGGGCGTCGAGGTCGGCCTCGCTCCCGACGGCGCGGGGCGCGGTGAGGGCCAGGACGCCCTGGTGCTTGTCGTCAGGGTCGAGGCGCCCAGCCTTCACCAGGACGTGCCGGGGCACGACCTCGGGGCGGATGCCGTTGGCCTCGGCCAGCTCGACGAAGTCCTGGAGGTGGCGGATCGGCCCCTCCAGCAGGAGCAGCCGCTGCACCGCCTCCGGGCGCTGGGCGAGCACGGCCCGGACCGGGTGCTTCCCGTACACGACCTCCACGGCGACGACCTCGGACCGACGGCGGCCGTCAGGCCCGGTCGACCACGGCGACCGAGAGGACGCCCTCGGCCGCCTTCAGGGCGTCGACCGCCTCGGCCGAGACCGCCTGGCTGACGGCGATCACCATCAGGGCCGAGGTGGCCTCCCCCTCGCTGCGGCCGACGTCCATGTCGGCGATGTTGACGCCGGCGTCGCCGAGGATGGTGCCGACCCGGCCGATCACGCCGGGGCGATCGTCGTTGCGGACGAACACCATGTGCGGGCTGGGCGGGACGTCGACGGTGTGGCCGTCGACCTGCACCAGCCGGGGCTCGGACTTGAGGCCCATCAGGGTGCCGGCCACCGAGTGCCCGCCGCCGCTGATCGTGACGAGGTTGACCCAGTCGCGGGCGGTGACGGTGGACGTGCTGCGGACCTCGATGCCCCGCTCGGCCGCCACCTGGGGGGCGTTGACGTAGCTCACCGGCTCCTCGGTCGAGCCGGCAAAGGCCCCCTTCAGCACCGACAGGGTGAGGATGCCGGTGTCGTAGCCGGCCAGCTCGCCCGAGTACTCGACCTCGACCACCGACGGCATGCCGTCCATGACGCCGGCGAAGATCCCACCGAGCTGCTCGGCCACCCCGAGGAAGGGGCGCACCGTCTCGGAGGCCTCGGCCGCGGCGATGTTGACGGCGAAGGGGACGAAGTCGCCGGCCAGCGCCAGGCGCACCATGTCGGCGATGGTGTCGCCGGCCTTGTCCTGGGCCTCGGCGGTGCTGGCCCCGAGGTGCGGGGTGCCGACGAAGCCGGGCTGGGCGAACAGGGGCGACTCGGTGGTGGGCTCGCTGGCGAAGACGTCGAGGGCGGCGCCCCCGCAGCGGCCGTCGGCGAGGGCGGCGGCGAGGGCGTCCTCGTCGATGACCCCGCCCCGGCTGACGTTGACGATGCGGATGCCGGGCTTGGCCTTGGCGAAGAAGTCCTCGCCGATCATCCCGATCGTCTCGGGCGTCTTGACCACGTGGAGGGTGACGAAGTCGGCGGTCTCAGCCAGGGTGTCGAGGTCGACCAGGTCGATGCCGACCTTCTTGGCCGCCTCCTCGGTGACGAACGGGTCGTAGGCGACCAGGTTCATCCCGAAGGCCCGGGCCCGCTGGGCGACCAGCTTGCCGATCCGGCCCAGCCCGATGATGCCGAGGGTCTTGTCGGCCAGCTCGACGCCGACCCACTTCGACCGCTCCCAGCGGCCCTCCATCAGGGCGCCGTGGGCCTGGGGGACGCTGCGGGCCACGGCGAGCAGCATCCCCATGGTGTGCTCGGCGGTGGAGAGGATGTTCGACTGCGGGGCATTGACGACCATGACGCCCCGCTTGGTGGCGGCCTCGGTGTCGACGTTGTCGAGCCCGATGCCGGCCCGGCCCACGACGACCAGGTCGGTGCCGGCCTCCAGGACCTCGGCGGTGACCTGGGTCGAGGAGCGGATGATCAGGGCGTGCGCCCCCGGGATGACCTCGAGCAGCTCCTCGGGGGAGAGCCCCGTCCGGACGTCGACGTCGTGGCCGGCGGCACGGAGGGCGTCGAGCCCGCCGTCGGCGATCTTCTCGGTCACGAGCACTCGGGCCATGACGGCGAGTCTGGCCCGACCGCCTACCCCCCTCCAACGTGACGTCGGGTCAGGCCCGAGGTCGCTCCGGGCCGGTGTACGCGAAGTGCCTGGCACTTCGCGTACGCCGGACGGTCAGGGCGTGGCGGTCTCCGGGAGCGGGGGGAGGTCGTCGGCGGGGGTGAAGCCGAGGACCTGGCCGTAGAAGGCCAGCTCGGCCCCGAGCGCCCGGACGATGGTGGCGGCCTGGCGGAAGCCGTGGCCCTCGCCCTCGAACAGGATGTAGCCGTGGGGCAGGCCCTTGGCCGCCACGGCGGCGACCACGGCCTCGGCCTGGCTGGGCGGGACGACCATGTCGTCGGCGCCCTGGAGCACCAGGACCGGCGTGGCCAGGCCGTCGAGGAGGTTGATGGGGCTGCGCTCGGCGTAGGTGGCCTCGTCGGCCGGCCACTCCCCCACCAGGCCGTCGAGGTAGCGGGACTCGAACTTGTGGGTGTCGCGGGCCAGGGCGCCGAGGTCGGTGACGCCGTAGAGGCTGGTGCCGGCGGCGAAGGTGTCGGACGTGCACAGGGCGGCGAGGGTCGTGAGCCCGCCCGCCGAGCCGCCCCGGATCACCATCCGGTCGCCGTCGACCACCCCCGACTCGGCGAGGAAGCGGGCCGCGGCGATGCAGTCCTCGACGTCGACGATGCCCCACGCCCCGTCGAGCAGCCGCCGGTAGGGCCGGCCGTAGCCGGTGGAGCCGCCGTAGTCGACGTCGGCCACGGCGAAGCCCCGGCTGGTCCACAGCTGGGTGCGGAGGTCGAGCATCGGCCGGGCCGCGGCGGTGGGGCCACCGTGGATCATCACGACCAGCGGGGGCCGCTCGTCGTCGGGCCCGACGCACGTGGCGCTGGTGGGCCGGTACAGCAGGGCGTGGGCGGTGCGCCCATCGGCGGACGGGAAGGTGATCGGCTCGGGCTCGGCGATGTCGTCGAACCCCAGCGGCGCCTCGCGCCCCTCCCGCAGGACCTGGCCCGAGACCCACAGCCGGTCGCGGCGACCGTCGTCGGACGCGCTCGCCGACCACACCATGGGCTCGCTCGCCGGAGCGGGAACGGCCCGCCGGCCGCGGCCACCGTCGGATGCCGGGGCGGTGGCCGGCGGCGGCACCGCGACCAGCACGGGAGTGGGCTCGGTGCGGCCGGTGGCCACGACCACGACCGCCTGGGACGGACCGGGGCCGGCGACGACCTGGCTCACCACCGTGACCGGGGCGTCGCCGAGCACGACGGGGACGGGCGGCGCGCCGGGGTCGGCCGGGTCGACCAGGACCAGGCCGGTCGACCCGCCGGAGGTGGCGCCGGCCAGGACCTGCCCGTCGCCCAGGACGGCGTACCAGCGCATCCCGCCGACCCACCGGGGCCCGCCGACCTCGGCCGCGACCGGCGCCACGACCTCGGGCGTACCGTCGGGCCCGGGCGAGCCGCCCGGCCCGGCCAACGGGTCGAGCACCCGGTGGAGGTTCCACCAGCCCGACCGGTCGGAGCAGAACCACAGGGTGCCGTCGCCGCCCCACTCGGGCTGGACGACCGACTCCTCGGCACCGCCGGCCACCACGACCGGCTCGCCCCGCAGCACCGGCCCACCATCGACGTCGCGGCCCAGGGCGGCCACGCACAGCTCGGTGCCGTCCCACGGCATGCGGG
>CAYQGF010000345.1:0-4445 GCA_964416885.1 uncultured Iamiaceae bacterium | reverse complement strand
GAGCTGGGGCTGGTGCCGTCGACCGAGCCCGAGGCCTACGGCCCGACCCACAACCCCTGGGACCTCGACCGCACCGCCGGCGGGTCGAGCGGCGGATCGGCCGCGGCGGTGGCGGCCGGCATCGTGCCGATGGGCCATGCCGGCGACGGTGGTGGCTCGATCCGCATCCCGGCCGGCGCGTGCGGGCTGGTCGGGCTCAAGCCGAGCCGGGGCCGGGTGCCGGTCGGCCCCGAGGCGGGGGAGGCGTGGGCCGGGCTGGTGAGCCGGCTCGCCGTCTCCCGGTCGGTCCGCGACACCGCCGCCATCCTCGACGCCGTGGCCGGCCCCGACGTCGGCGCGCCCTACTGGGCCCCGCCGCCGGCCCGGCCCTACCGCGAGGAGGTCGGCGCCGACCCCGGTTCGCTCCGCATCGGCTGGGTGACGAGCCCGCCCGACGGGTCGGCCACCACCGAGCCCGCGGTCGCCGCGGCGACCGAGGCGGTGGCGGGCCAGTTGGAGGCCCTCGGGCACCGGGTCGAGGAGGCCCACCCGCCGGCGCTGGCCGACGGCGAGGTCATCGCCCACTTCCTGACCTGCTTCGGCGCCTGGACCGCCCAGGAGCTCGACCACATCGGGGAGCTGGTCGGCACCCCGGTCACCGCCGAGGGTGTCGAGGCCGGGACGTGGGCCGTGGCCGAGATGGGCCGGACCGTGACCGCGGCCCAGTACCTGGCCGGGCGCGAGGGCCTCCACGCCCACGCCCGTCGGGTCATCTCGTGGTGGGAGGTCGACGGCTTCGACCTGCTCCTCACGCCGACGATCCCCGAGGTGCCGCCGACGCTCGGCCAGTTCCGCTCGACGCCCGAGGAGCCGCTCGTCGGCCTGCTCCGGTCCACGCCGATCGTGGCCTTCACCGCGGTGTTCAACATCACCGGCCAGCCGGCGATCTCGCTCCCGCTGTCGGAGGTCGATGGCGTCCCCGTCGGCCAGCAGCTCGTGGCCGCCCCGGCCCGTGACGACGTCCTCCTCCGGGTCGCGGCCCAGCTCGAGGCCGCCCACCCCTGGGCCGCCCGCCGCCCCGCCCTCTGACGGTCGCGACGACACACGAAGGGGTCAGACCCCTTTGTGTGTCAGCCGATCGGGACGGGCTCGTCGTCGCCGGGGCCGACCCGGCGGGCCGACTGGGCCAGCACGATGCCGGCGATGACGGCGGCGCCGCCGACCATCTGCACCGGGGCGAGCCGCTCACCGAACCAGGCCCAGCCCAGGGCGGTGACGCCGATCGGCTCGACCATCGACACCACGGCCACGACGGTCGCCGGGAGGTGGCGCAGCGAGAACAGGTTCAGGGCGAACGGGGCGACCGTCCCGAGGACGACCACCCACGTCAGGAGCGCCCAGCCCGGGACGGTGACGTGCTCCAGCGTGCCCCCGAGCGAGGCCGACCGGGTGACCACGTCGCCATCGAGCCGGGTGACCGGCCACAGCAGGTTGAGGAACACGGCGGCGACGAGGAAGGCCCACAGCACCACGTGGAGGGGGTCGCGGTCGGCCACGCCGTGATCGCCGACCAGGAAGTAGACGGCGAAGCACACGGCGGCGCCGGCCGCGGCGAGCAGCCCGAGCCCGTCGAAGGCCAGCCCGTCCCACACCCGGGCCACCGCGCTCAGGCCGGCCAGCGACAGGCCCAGCGCCGGCCAGATCCGGCCGCTCACCGGCTGCCCGGCCACGAACCGGGCCCAGAGGGCGACGAGCACCGGCGCGGTGTGCTCGATCAGCAGGGCCAGGCCGATGGGCAGCCGGTCGATGGCCACGAAGTAGGTCCACTGGAGGACGGCGACCCCGACGACGCCCATCACCAGCAGCCAGCCGACCATCCGGCCCCGGGGCGGGCGCAGCGCCGGTCGGTCGAGCAGGAGCGCCCACGCCAGGAAGACCAGCACCGCCCCGGAGGCTCGGACCGTGGTCAGCGTCTGCGGGTCGACGCCGGCCCGGATCGTGGCCCGGGCGACCCCGGCGTTGACGATGAACAGCGCCGCGGCCCCGACGACCAGTGCGTACCCGACCGCCGGCCGTACCGCGGGAGCCTGCAGCCCGTCCGGTGCGCTCACGTCGTCGGAACCTAGCGATCCGGTCCGGCCCCACCGGAGCGCGAGGTGGCCCCGGTCCTGGTCCCCGTCGGTTCTCGGTGCACGAGCTGTCGCTCTCCGCCCCGCGGTGCACCAAGAACGGTCGCTGACCTGGCGGCGGTGACGGCCTAGCGGACGAGGCTGGACTCGAAGACCGCGGAGCGGCGGCCGAGGGCGACCCGCATGCCCGGGGTGAGCACGACGCTCTGGCCCTCGGGGATCGGCACCCACTGCTGGCCGTTCTCGTCCCACACGAACGAGCCGTTGGTGCCCGACAGGTTGACCAGGTGGACGTCCCAGTCGACCAGGCGCAGCTCGGCATGGGCCCGGGAGATCGAGCGCTCGGGGTCGTCGACCTGGAGCGGGAGGGCGAGGCCCTCCTGGACCAGGTCGCTCACCTCGGGCTGGCGGCCGACGACGTAGTCGGACGACAGCGAGAAGGTGGCGCCGTCCTCGAACACCATGACGCCGAGCGGCGGGCGCGGCCCCTGGGTGAGGATCTGGGTGTTCTGCACCATCGAGATGCCACACGACGAGCAGAACCGCGAGCGGGGGTCGTTGAAGTGCCCCCGCGAGCAGATCACGCCCTGGACCTGGACCTCGGTGGTCGAGGGGTTGTCGGCCTGGCGGACCTCGCCCGGGTCGAGCTCGACCGGGAGGGGCTCGCGCTCCTCGGCGCCGTCGTCCTCGTCGTCGAGCGCGCCCAGGAGCTGTGACGTGAACCCGCTCGGCTCCGGAGCGACGGGCGCGGCCGGTGGGGCTTCGGACGCCGCGACCTGGGCCGCGACCTCGGCGGCCATCTCGGGGGTGACCGCCATGGTGGCGGGCTCCTCCATGACGTCCGGCTCGGGCGCGGCCGGTGCCGGCTCGTCGGCGACGGGCAGGTCCTCCCAGGCCACCGGCTGAGCGGCGCCGGCGGGCTCGTCGGCCACCCCCGGGCCCGGGACCGGGGTGGGCGTGCCCGGGGCCTCGGACGGGGTCGGCTCGGCCGGGGCCTTGTCGAGCACCGGGCCGGCCGGCTCGGGGACCGGGGCCTCGGCGACCGGTTCGGCGGCGGCCTGCGGGTCGGGCGCGGCGGACCCCCAGGCCGGCTCGGACGTCGCGTCGTCCGGCGCAGCCGCGGCGCCGGTGGTCAGGTCGTCGGCCTCGAAGTCGGCCGTCGACGGCGTCCACGCCTGGGTCGGGGCGTCGCCGCCGGCGCCCACGTTCATCGCCGCCACCGCGGCGGCCTCGCCCGGGGCGCCGCCGGGAAGGTCGGGCTCGACGGCGGCCGGGGCCGCGTCGGGGGCGGGGGCCTCGGGGACGTCCGGCTCGACCGGTGCCGGGGCCGCGACCGGAGCGGCCTCGGCAGCCGGGGCGGGCGCGGCCGCGGGGGCATCGGTGGGCGAGGTCAGCGTCGTGAGCGAGAAGCCGCTGCCCGGGGCGGTGCCGGCCTGCACGTCGACGTCGAACACCGGCGCCGGGGTCGGGGCGCCGGCCGGGTGGACCGAGATCGTGTGGAACGGCCCGGCCACCTCTCGGTCGACCCCGGTGAACGAGCCGACGCCGGTGAGGACCTCTTCGCCGTCGTCGCCCATCAGGTGGACCTCGACGGCGCCGTAGACCCGCACGTAGGTGCCGGCGCCCGACGTGGCGACGAGGGCGAACGGCGGCAGCGTGCCGTCGCCGTCGGCCGCCACGACGGCGGCCAGGTCGCGGGCCAGGGCGCGGGCCGCGCCGGGCCCGGAGGCCCCGGCCACCAGGTCGACCAGGCGGCGGACCTCGTCGACCGGGGTGCGGGCGCCGACGAACAGGACGGCGTGGGTGGTGCGGGACACGAGGCCGTCGGCCCCGGGCACCGGGGCGAGGCGCCAGTCGCTGAGGTTCACGATGCGCTCCCAAGGGCGTCGAGGGCGTCGGCGACCTCGGCCGCGGTGCGGAACCGGGCCGACAGGTCGGGGTCGAGGCACTTCCGGACCAGCTCGGCCTCGGCCTCCGAGAGAGAGGGGTCGAGCGTCGGCGGCGAGGACAGGACCCGGCGGACGGCGAGCAAGGGGTCGCGGTCGGGCAGCTCGCCGTAGACCCCCTTGCCGGTGAGGACCCGGTGGAGGGTGACGCCGAGGGCCCAGATGTCGGTGGCTCGGGAGGCCCGCTCGCCCCGCATGATCGCCGGGTCGAGGTACTCGACCGAGCCGATGGCGCCGAGGCCGGTGATCGTCTGGCCGGGGGCCAGGATCTGCACCAGGCCCAGGTCGGCCAGCTTGGCGCCGTCGTCGGCCAGGAGGATGTTGGCCGGCTTGATGTCGCGGTGGGCGATGCCGGCCTCGTGGAGGTCGTGGGCGGCCCGGGCGGCGGCGG
>CAYQGF010000344.1:0-4457 GCA_964416885.1 uncultured Iamiaceae bacterium | reverse complement strand
CCCGGTAGGTCTCCCGGGGCCGCCCGTAGCGGTCGAACATCTCGTCGTGGGCCCGGCGGGACGTGTCGGCGTCGTAGCCGGCGAAGAGGTCCGTCACGCGGTCACGCTCCCGGACCGATGTTGCACGACCCGTACGCCGGTGTGAACCGCGTGTGAACCGTCATCCCGGCCGACGGTACCGCGCTGCCGCGGCTCCCCACCGCCGGCCCGACCATGAGCGTGAACTTTGAGTGATCTGTTCCGCCGGGCGGTCTTTTCCGCTCAAAGTTCGAGGGGCCCGGGCGCGGGGCGCGGCCGCTCAGGTGGCGCCGTAGACGGGAGCGGGGGCAGGGGCCTGGGCGATCAGCTCGCGGACGGCGGCGCCGAGGTCGGCCGGGTGCCAACGGGCGCCGTTGTCGATCACGGCGCCGTGCTGCCAGCCGTCGGCCACGCTGACCTTGCCGCCCTCGGCCTCGAAGACCCGGCCGGTGACGTCGGCGCTGTCGGCCGACACCAGCCAGGCCACCAGCGGCGAGACGTTGTCGGGGGCCATGACGTCGAAGGCATCGGGGTCGTCGGGGGCCGCCATCATCTCGGCGAACACGCCCTCGGTCATGCGGGTGCGGGCCGACGGGGCCAGGCCGTTGGCGGTGACGCCGTAGCGGGCCAGCTCGGCGGCCTGGACGATGGTCAGCCCGGCGATGCCGGCCTTGGCCGCCGAGTAGGCGCTCTGGCCGACGCTGCCCATCAGGCCGGCGCCGGAGGTCGTGTTGACGATGCGGGCATCGACCGCCTCGCCGGCCTTGGCCCGGTCCCGCCAGTGGGCCGCGGCGTGGCGGGAGGTGCAGAAGTGGCCCTTGAGGTGGACCCGCATGGTGAGGTCCCACTCCTCCTCGGTGGCGTTGGCGAACATGCGGTCGCGGACGACGCCGGCGTTGTTGACCACGGCGTCGAGCCGGCCCCACGTGTCGACGGCCAGCTGGACCATGGCGCCGGCCTCGGCCCAGTCGGCGACATCGGCCCCGCTGGCGACGGCCGCGCCGCCGGCCTCCTCGATCTCGGCCACGACCTGGTGGGCCGGGTTGTCGGCGCTCGGCGTGCCGTCGAGCTCCCGCCCGAAGTCGTTGACGACGACCCGGGCGCCCTGGCGGGCCAGCTCGAGGGCGTGGGCCCGGCCCAGCCCCCGGCCCGCGCCGGTCACGATCGCTACCCGGCCCTCGCAGATCCCTTCCGACACACGGGCTCCTTTCTGACGGGTCGTCAGGTTAGACCGGGGCCCGGGTAGCGTCCGCAGCCGTGGACATCGGCGTGGCGATCTTCCAGACCGACCGGAGCTGGCACCCCGGGGAGCTGGCACCGGAGCTGGAGCGGCGCGGCGTCGCCTCCTACTGGGTGCCCGAGCACACCCACATCCCCGTCAGCCGGCGCACCCCGCCGCCCACGGGGGAGGACCCGCTGCCCGAGGAGTACAAGCGCACCCTCGACCCCTTCGTGGCCCTGGCCTACGCCGCCGCGACCACGACCCGGCTGCGGCTCGGCACCGGCATCCTCCTCCCCGCCCAGCGGGACCCGATCGTCACCGCCAAGGAGGCCGCCACCCTCGACCACCTCAGCGGCGGCCGGCTCGCCCTCGGCATCGGGTTCGGGTGGAACGAGGACGAGCTGGCCGACCACGGCCTGCCGATGGAGGGCCGGCGCGCCGTCGTCGAGGAGCGGGTGCGGGTCATGCAGGAGCTGTGGGGCGAGGAGGTGGGCGCGTTCGAGGGCGAGCACGCCTCGGTCAGCCCCTCGTGGGCCTGGCCCAAGCCGGCCCAGCGCACCGTCCGGCCCGGCGGCGAGGACGGCGCCGCCGGCACTCTCGGCGCCGTCGAGCGCCCGGGCGTGCCGGTCCACCTGGGCGGCATCGCCTCCCCCACCGTCTTCGGCCACGTCCTGCGCTACTGCGACGGGTGGATCCCGATCGGCGGGGCCGGGCTCACCGAGGCCGTCCCCCGCCTCCGGGCCGAGGCCGAGGCCGCCGGCCGCGACCCGGCATCGCTCCGCGTCACCACCTTCGGCACCCTGCCCACGCCCGAGAAGCTGGCCCACTACGAGGCCATCGGGGTCGACGAGTGCACGCTCCGCCTGCCGTCGGCCGGTCGGGACGAGATCCTCCGGGCCCTCGACTCCTACGCCCCCTACCTCCCGGCCTGACGGCGCCGATGGTGGAACCGACCCCCGTCGACGACCCGGCCGACCCCCGGCTGGAGGACTACCGGACGCTCACCGACCCCGGGCTCCGGAAGCGCTACGAGGCCGAGCGGGGCGTCTTCATCGTCGAGAGCGCCCTGGCGGTCACGGCCCTGGCCGCCTCGTCCCATGCCCCGGCCACCCGCTCGGTGCTGGTCGGTGAGAAGCGGCTCGCCCGCATGGCCCCGGTGCTCGCCACGCTCGCGGCCCACGGCGCCGCCGTCTACACCGCGCCCGCCGAGGTGCTGGAGGCGACGGCCGGGTTCCCGCTGCACCGCGGCGTGGTCGCCTGCGTGACGAGGCCCGAACCGGTGGCGCCGGAGGCCCTGACCGCGACGGCCCGCACCGTCCTGGCCGTCGAGGGGGTCAACGACCACGAGAACCTGGGCTCGCTGTTCCGCAACGCTGCCGCCTTCGGGGTCGACGCCGTGCTGCTCGACCCGACCTGCGCCGACCCCTGGTACCGCCGCTGCGTCCGGGTCTCGATGGGCCACGTCCTCGGGGTCCCCCACGCCCGTTGCCCGTCCGCTCCTGCCCCTCCTCCATCGGGGCGGGCCACTCGGGCCCAGGCGCCGTGGCCCGATGCCCTGAGCGCCCTGGCCACCGCCGGATGGAGAGTCGTCGCCCTCACCCCGGGCACGGATGTCCTGCTGCACGAGCTGGCGCCCCCGACGCCCGACGAGCGGGTCGTCGTCGTCGTCGGCGCCGAGGGCCCGGGGCTCGACGACGCGACCCTCCGGGCCCCGGGCGTCACCCCGGTGCGCATCGCCATGGCCCCGGCCGTCGACTCCCTCAACGTGGCGACGGCCGCCGCCGTCGCCCTGGCCCAGGTTCGCAGCCCCCACCTGACCTGAACCCGGAGCACACAATGGGGTCTGACCCCATTGTGTGCCGGGGGCTTCCTTAGGGCCAGGGGAAGCGGGCGCGGGCCCGGGCCAGGTACTCGACGCTGGAGGCCAGCTCGACCGCGAGGGTCAGGTCACCGCGGGCGATGATCCGCGGCGCCCAGAAGGCGACGCCGTCGGGCTCGCCGGCCCGGCCCAGCAGGTCCTGGTAGAGCCGCTTCACCCGGGTCCGGGCCGACTCCTCGGTCTGGAAGAACTGGAGCGCCACCCAGCCCCGGCCCCGGCGACCGGCCTGCTCCTCCCAGTAGGCGATGCCGTCCTCGTCGCCGTCGCGCTCGACCAGCGTGTGGTAGAGGTCCTCGACCCACTCCGTGGTGGTGCCGCCGGCACGGCGGACGTACTCGGCCGAGCCGTAGAAGGACGCCGCCACCTGGGCGACCGAGCGCCGGCCGGTGCGGAGCTGGTCGATCCAGAACGCCTTCCCGTCGGCGTCGGGGGCACGGCCCAGGGTGTCGGCGTAGAGGCGCTCGACGATGGTCGTGATCCACTCCGGCGAGCGCGACAGGTCGGTGACGACCGAGCGCCGCGTGCGGGCCCCGTCGTCGAGGGCGGCGCCGACGTCGGTCAGCTCGGTGTCGGTCGGCTCCCGGTCGAGGAAGTCGGCCCACGCGGCCCGCACGAAGCTCCGGCCCGCCGACGGGACGCCCATCGTCACCGGGGCCGAGGCCGTGGAGGCGACGCCGCCGCCCCCGGCGTAGGTGGGCGTGACGACCGCGGCGTAGGTCGCGCCCGGCGTGAGGCCGTCGAACACGGCCGTGGTCTCGTCGGCACCGACGTGGAGGGTCGGCCCGGCGGGCGTCAGCGTGACGTCGTAGCCGTCGGGCCGGGCGTCGTCGGCCCACGGCTGCGGCGCGCTCCACTCGACCTGCACCGACGGCCCGGTGGCGGTCGCGACGACACCGGTGGGGCGCCGGGGGGACCGGTCGCTCCGGCACGGCTGGTTGCGGAGGCTCTGCGCCTGCACCGTCACACCGGGCACCGTGCACGACGGGGCGGTGGCGGGCAGGACGGCGAGGGCCTCCTCGTCGGGCACGAGCGGCAGGGCGATGCTCGACGGCATGCCGACCGAGTGGCCGATGCGGTTCGTGGCCGTGCCGGCGAGGTTGGTGAAGTCCCAGAAGGGCTGGTTCCCCCCCGGGGCCTGGATGGTGAGGCGGAGGTGGGAGCCCGGGCGCACCACGTGGGCGAACGGGAACAGCTCCATCCGCACCGGCACCATCTCCTCGGCGGGGATTGGTGCCTCGTCGGCCTCGAGGTGCGTCGACCACGGTCGCAGCTCGGTGCTCAGCTCCGGGTCGAGGGCGCGGTGGCTGGCCCGCAACCACCCGCTCTGGACGTACACCT
>CAYQGF010000343.1:0-4473 GCA_964416885.1 uncultured Iamiaceae bacterium | reverse complement strand
GACGGCCGGGAGGCGCCGAGCGACGGCGACGGCATCGAGGTCCCGGCCCCGCCGCGGGCCGAGGCCGGCCTGTTCCTCCGGGACGACCCGCTCGTCGCCGACGTCGAGGTGGAGCCGCCGACGGGCGATGCCCGGATCGTGTCCTTCGGGGCCACCTTCGAGCTGACCGGCACGACCGAGGTCGAGCGCGTCGGCGAGGGCCATGAGGCCCGCCGGCCGGCCGAGGGCGAGCGGTTCCTCGTCTTCGACCTGCTCCAGGGCTACGCCGAGCGCTTCTCGGTCGACTACGAGACCGTGCGGGTGCAGGTCGGCGACGACGACCCCATGCCCCTCCCGGACGTCGACGAGGAGTACCCGCAGGTCGACGGGCGCTACCTGGTGTCGGCCCCGGCGGACGCCGACGTCGAACTGGTCGTCACCACCGATGTCGGCGACGTCACCCAGCGCCTGTCGCTGGTCGATGGCACCCGCACCGACAACGGCACCGCCGCCGTGCTGCTCCGCGACAACCGCGACGCCTCGGTCGAGAGCGGCGACCAGGGGCTGCCGTTCACCCTCAGCCAGGGCACGACGATCACCCCGGTGTTCACGGCGCAGGTCGACATCGTCGGGGGCTCGCTCTCCTACTTCACCGGCCCCGGCAGCGAGCGGGTCCCGGAGGACCCCGCCGGCGCCTGGCTCCTCATCGACATCACCTTGACCTGGCCGGAGGAGGTGCTCTCCGTCGTCCCCGAGCTGGAGGGCACGCTGCCCGGCCCGGCGCTGTGGAACCTCCGCACGCCGGGAGGTCGCACGATCCCGTCGGTGAACCTGGCCGAGTCGGGTCGGATCCGGATCGCCTTCCCCGTGCCGAGCGACATCACGGGCGGCACCGTCGTCGTGGGCGGCACCGTCGGCCTGGGCGACACCGAGTCCGGCGAGATCATCCTCGACACCGGGTCGAACCGGGTCGAGGTCCCCTTCACCATCCCCGAGTGACGCGCCGGGGCCGGGTCAGCCGGCGACGAAGCTGCCGTGGAAGCCGAACGGGACCCGTACCGGCAGCGGCACCCGGGCCACGGGCTCCTCGCCGGGGGCGTCGGCGGCCCACACGACCAGCTCGCCCCGGCCGGTGCCCTGGTCGTGGGCGAGGGTCATCAGCCAGCCGTCGTCCTCGGCATCGGGGGTCGCGCCGGCCCGGGCGACGACGAGGCCTTCGCCGACCTGACGGCCCTCGCCGGCCGCGTAGGTGGCGGCCGTCCCGGTGGTCAGGTCGTGGCGGATGATCTCGCCGCCGAGGGAGAGGGTGTCGCCGGGGTCGACGGCCATCGCTGCGGTCCAGGCGTAGCGGGCCGGCCGCCCGACCCGTGACTCGGCGACGCGGGGGAACTCCTGGCCCCGGTCGTCGAGCCGCTCCTCCTTGACGACGCCCGAGTCGAGGTCGAGCGTCCAGCGCCAGAGGTCGGGCACGGCGTCGGCCGGCCCCATGCGGTCGTGGGCGAAGGTCCGCTCGTGGCGGACGACGTCGAGCACCAGGCGCCCGTCGCTGCCGTCGGGGCCGGGCTCGTCGTGGGCGTTGACGGGGTGGAAGACGTAGCAGGGGTCGACCTCGAACCAGCGGAGGTCGGCGGCGGTGCCCTCTCGGGGGAGCACGCCGAGACGGGCCGGGCGGCCCTCCTTCCACGAGTAGGGCAGCCCCTGGCCGGCGGCGGCCAGGTCGAGGTCGAAGGTGACGGGCATGTCGTAGACGACGGCGAAGCGCTCGCTGATCGACATGTCGTGGATCATCGGGCTGTCGTCGACGGGGATGGCCTCGACCTTCCGGACCCGTCCGTCGACGCCGACCACGAGGTACTGCACGTGGTCGAGCCCCCAGTAGTACGCCACGGCGTGGAGCTCGCCGGTGACGGGGTCGAGCTTGGGGTGGGCGGTGAAGCCGTTGGGCAGGGTGCCGTCGAGGTCGGTGTGGCAGACGGTCTCCAGCTCGTCGGTGAGCTCGACCGGCCGGGCCCCCGCCTCGACGAGGGCGAGGGTGCGCCCGGCATGCCCGATGACGTGGGTGTTGACGGTGTCCATGCCGCCGTGGCGCTCGCCGGGGGCGGGGGGCTCGCCCAGGACCTGGCTCACCTTGGTGGAGCGGACCCAGCGGTTGCGGTACCACTCGGCCTTCCCGTCGCGGAGCCGGATGCCGTGCACCATGCCGTCGCCGACGAACCAGTGGTGTCGGGCCGGGTCGGGGACGTTCTGGGGCAGCGGGTTGGGCCCGTTGCGCAGGTAGCGGCCGTCGAGGTCGGCGGGCAGCTCACCGACGACGGGGAGGTCGAAGGCGGTGACCTCGGCGGCCACGGGGGCGAAGCCGTCTTCGAGGTAGGGGTTGGTCTGCGGGGCCATGACGTCTCTCCGGTCTCCCGCCAGGACGGGACATAACGGTGTTGTGGACGACCATAACGGCGTTGTGGCAGGCTGTCAACGGTGAGCAGCGAGGGCCGGGGCACGGGCGACACGGACACCGACGACGACGTCCGGTCCCGCCTGCTGCGCGCCGCGGCGCGGCTCGTGGCCGACGGCGGGCCCGAGGCCATGAGCGTCCGTCGGCTCGCGGCCGAGGTCGGCACCTCGACCATGGCCGTCTACACCCACTTCGGGGGCAAGCCGGAGCTGCTCCGGGCGGTCACCGTCGAAGGGTTCCGCCACCTGGCCGAGCGGCTGACCGAGGTCGAGCGGACCGACGACCCGGTGGCCGACATCGCCGCCCTCGCCGTCGCCTACCGCCAGGCCGCCCTCGACGACCCCAACCTGTTCGCGGTGATGTTCGGCAGCCCGGTCTCCGACGTGCTGACCGACCCCGACGACCTGGCCGCCGCCCTCGCCACGTTCCTGGGCCTGGTCGACGGCGTGCAGGCTGCCATCGACGCCGGGCGCTTCGGGCCGGCCCCCGCCGACGAGGTGGCGTTGGAGCTGTGGATCGGCGTCCACGGGCTGTGCACCATCGAACTGGGCGCCGGGCTGGCTCGACCCGAGCAGGCGCCCCGCACCCTCGCCTCCTACGTCCGCCACCTCGCCATCGGCCTGGGCGACGACCCCGCCGCGGCCGCCGCCTCGGTCCCCGACCCCTGACCGTGTCGAAGGGTGTCAGACACCTTTCGACACGGTCCCCTTGCGGCACGCCGACCCCTGGCGCGACGAGGGGGCCCGGCCGCAGCCAGGCCCCCTCGGACGCCGTTCAGGTGATCGGGTGGATCAGACCTTGGCGAGCTTCGGAGCGGGGCTCTCGTTGTTGACGACCTTCTTGAGCGAGGTGCCGGCGCTGACCTTGGGGTACTTCTTGGCCTTGGTCTTCACGGTCTCGCCCGTCTGCGGGTTGCGGGCGGTGCCGGCCTTCCGGGTGGCCTGCTCGAACTTGAGGAAGCCGGTCAGGACGATCGTGTCGCCCTTCTTGACCGTGGCCTGCACGGTCTCCTCGAAGGCCTTGATGACGGCCGCCGCGGTCGTCTTGTCGGTGCCGGCCTGGGCCGCCACCTGAGCGATGAAATCGGCCTTGGTCACGTTGGCCACTGGCCAACCTCCTGGGTGTTGTCGGAGTCGAACGATGTCCGTTCGACGCGCATCTGAGCCGATCGGAGCGGCCCGGGTCAAGCACCCGCACGCCGAGAACCCTTGCGACACAAGGGTCCGCGCTGGCTCCGGGCCCGCCGGCTAGTCTCCCGCCGCGATGGCCGATGCACCGCTCCCGGATGGCCGCTACGACGCCATCGTGGTCGATGTCGACGAGCTCGACGAGGCCACCACCGGCCTCGAGCTCACGATCCTCGGCGGCCCCCAGAAGGGCCGGGTCGTCGACGTCCGGGGCCCTCGGGGCGCCCACGACCCGGTCGACCTGCTGGGCATCCCGGCCACCATCACCGTCACCGACGGCGTCCCGAGCGTCCGCCTGGAGCCGTAGCGCCGGCCCCGGTCAGGGGAGGTCGTCGAGGAGGTCACCGGGGGTCTCGACCCGGCCCCGACGGGCCAGGTAGCCGTGCCACAGGAGGCGGGCCGCGCTGGAGCGGTGGGGCCTCCACCGCTCGCCCAACGGCTCGAGGGCAGCCGGTCCGGGCACGTCCGGGAGCCCGAGGGCCTCGCCCACCGCGACCTGGAGGGCCCGGTCGCCGACCGGCCACAGGTCGGGCCGGCCCAGGCAGGCGAGGAGGTAGACGTCGGCCGTCCACGGCCCGATGCCGGGGAGGGCGACGAGCGCCCGGCGGACGGCGTCGTCGTCCATCCGGTGGAGGGCGTCGAGGTCGAGCGTGCCGTCGAGCACGGCCTCGGACAGGGCGCGCAGGTACCGGTCCTTCTGGCGGGAGACGCCGTCGGCCCGGAGCTCCTCGGGCGTGCAGGCCAGCACCCGTTCGGGCGTGACCTGGCGGGCCCGCTCCCGGATGCGCCGGTAGGCGGCGGCGCCGGAGGCCAGCGACACCTGCTGCTCCAGGATCAGCAGCACGAGGGCGCGGTAGC
>CAYQGF010000342.1:1508-4474 GCA_964416885.1 uncultured Iamiaceae bacterium | reverse complement strand
AACCTGCGGATTAAGAGTCCGTTGCTCTGCCATTGAGCTAGAGGCGCGAGACGGGTGAGCCTAGCGGCGGGGCGGCGTGCCAGCCCAACCGTTCCGGTGGGGCCGGCGGATGGTCAGTTGCCGTTGACCGACCAGTGCCAGGACTCGGCCGGCAGGTTGTACATGCCGAACCGGCTGGCGTTGCCGCTCAGCCACCGGAAGCAGGCGCTGCTCCGGCTGCAGTTGTTGAAGTCGATGGCCAGGCCGACCTCGTGCTGGGACGACCCCGGCTTGGCGGTCGGCGGGCGGCACTGCGACGACGGCATCTCGTAGATGGCGTAGCTGCTCGACCCGCAGTGGGCGCGGCGCAGGGCGATCTGCTGGGCCGGGTCGCGGTAGCCGCCACCGCTCAGCGAGACGCCGGCGGCGGCCGCGGCGTTGACCATGGCCGACACCTGGCTGGCGATCTGGCAGTTGACGGTGATGCCGGCGGCGCTGCAGAGGCTGACGCCCCCGCCCCCGCCGCCGATCGGGGCGACACCGCCGCCGCCCCCGCCACCGCTGCTGCTCCCACCACTGCTGCTGCCGCCGCTCCCACCACTGCTGGCCGCGGCGACCGGCTCGGCCTCACGGCCGGCGTCGTCGTAGGTCGGCGCCGCGGCTGCGGCCGCCGCCGCCTGCTCCTGCTGCTGGCGAGCCGCGGCGTCCCGTCGACGCTGCTGGTCGGCGAGCATCGCCAGCCGGGCCTGGTACTCCGCCGCCTCCCGGATGATCCGGGCCGACAGCGCCTGGTCGCGCTCGGCCAGCTCGAGGCCGTGAGCGACCTCGGCGTCGATGCGCTGCTGGACCTGGTCGGCGAAGTTGGCCTGCTGGTCGCGAGCGGCCTGGACGCTGTCGCGGCGTCGGGCCACCTCCTGGCGCTGGGCCTCGGCCCGCTCGCCGGCGGCCACCGCGGCCCGGCGCTGTGCCCGGAGGTCGGCCTGGGCGGCCCGAACCTGGTCGACGAGGTCCTCGTCGTCGGCGGTGCGGCCAGCGAGGATGGCCCGCCGCTTGACCATGTCGGTGGCATCGTGCGCATCGAGGATCGCCACGCTGCGCTCGTCGGTGGCGGTGTAGGCCTCGACCATCTGGGCCCGGAGCCGGTCCTCCAGCTCGGCCAGTCGGGCCTCGGCCTCGCTGATGCCCTCTTCGGCGGTGCGTCGGTCGGCCTCGGCCTCCTCGACCTCACGCTGGGCGGAGGCGAGGGCCTCCTCCTCGGCGGTCAGCTGGTCGTTCAGCTCGCTCAGCGCGGCCTGGACGTCGGCCTGGTCCGCCTCCAGGGCGTTGACGTTGGCGGCCGAAGAGGCCCGCTCCTGGCGCACCCGGTCCCGTTCCCGTTCGGCGTCGGTCTCGGCGCTCGAGGGGTGGGAGAACACCATCCCGGCCACGACGACGGCCAGGACGGCCAGCGCGACCGGGAGGCGGCGCGCCGGCTGGTGCGGGGTGGGCTGGGGCACGGGCAGGTCTCCAGGGCGGGGTGCAGGGAGGCGTCGGACCGCTTCGACGGTCACAGGACTGTAACAAACTTCATCATCGGCGCAACATCCCCTCCTTCAAGCGTGTCATCGCGGGGCGCGGGGGTGGTGGATGGTGCCGAGCGTAGGGGTGCGCCCGCCCTCAGTGGTGGTGGTGGGGATCGTCCAGGAGCAGGACGTTCTCGCCCATCGTCACGAGGCGACCCCCGTAGGCCTCGCCGAGGGTCGCCTCGGTCAGCACCGCCTCCGGCGGCCCGGAGGCCACGACTCGGCCGGCGAGGAGGAGGACCAGGTCGGCCCGTCGGGCGTCGGCGAGGTCATGGGTCGAGGTGACGACGGTGCGCCCGGCCGCGACCTCGGCCTCGACCGCAGCGTCGATCAAGGTGTGGGACACGGCATCGAGCGCGGTGACCGGTTCGTCGAGGAGCACCAGATCGGCCTCCTGGGCCAGGCCCTGGGCCACCAGGACCCGTTGGCGCTGCCCGCCGGAGAGCTCCGCCAGCTGGCGGCGGCGCAGGTCGGCGACCCCCAGGCGCTCCAGCGCGTCGTCGACCGCGGCCCGGTCGGCCCGGGTGAAGCGACCGAGGATGCCGCGGTGCGGGTAGCGGGCCATCGTCACCGCGTCGGCGACGGTGAGGGGGAGGGTGCGGTCGATGTTGGGGGTCTGGAGGACGAGGCTGACCCCGCCGGGACGGTCCGCGGCGGGCACCTCGAGCCGGCCCGCCCGAGGCGTGAGGAGGCCCGCCAGCGCTCGCAGGAGGGTGGTCTTGCCCGAGCCGTTCGGCCCGATGAGGGCGACGCTCACCCCCTCGGGGATCGAGAAGGTGGCCCGGTCGAGGGCGATGCGCTCGCCGTGGGCGAGGGTGAGGTCGGTGGCGATGGCGGCGGCGGGCATCAGGTCGGGCTCGATTGCATCTGAGAATGGTTCTCGTTATGGTCCTGCCACGCTAGTCGCCGACCCTGGAGCAACCGAACCCGTGATGCGCCGCCCGTCTTCCCTCCGCACCCCCCTGGGCCTGGCCCTCGTGGCCACCGTCGTCCTCGCCGCGCTGGTCGGCTGCGGCGACGACCGGGCGACTGACGACGGCCGGCCCGTCGTCGTGGTCACCACCACGATCCTGGGTGACGTGGTGACCCGCCTGGTCGGTGACGACGCCCGGGTCGAGGTCGTCATGCCCGCCGGGACCGACCCCCACGAGTTCCAGCCCTCGGCCCGCCAGGTGGACGACATGCGTTCCGCCGACGCCCTCGTCACCAACGGGGGCGGCTTCGAGGCCGGGTTGGCCGACACCATCGAGGCGGCCGAGGCCGACGTCCCCACCGTCCACGCCGTGGACCTGGTGGACACGTTGCCGTTCGGCGCGGCCGACGAGCACACCGACGACGAGCACGGTGATGACGAGGGCCACGCCGAGGACGAGGCGCACGACGAGGAGGAGGCGCACGACGAGGAGGAGGCGCACGACGAGGAGG
>CAYQGF010000342.1:0-1408 GCA_964416885.1 uncultured Iamiaceae bacterium | reverse complement strand
GACGAGGAGGAGGCGCACGACGAGGAGGAGGCGCACGACGAGGAGGAGGCGCACGACGAGGAGGAGGCGCACGCCGAGGACGACGAGCACGGTGACGAGGGGCACGACCACGATCACGAGGGGACCGACCCGCACGTCTTCACCGACCCGGACCGGATGGCCGATGTCGCCGCCGGCGTGGCCGAGTTCCTCGCCGCCACGATCCCGGCCCTCGCGACCGACGCCGCGGCCGAGCGCGCCGACACGGTGGTGGCCGACCTCCACGCCCTCGCCTCCGAGGTCGAGACGACGTTGGAGGTCGTGCCCGCCGACCGCCGGGTCCTGGTCACCAACCACGACGTGTTCGGCTACTTCGCCGACCGGTTCGGCTTCGCCGTCATCGGGGTCGTCGTGCCCGGCGGCGGCACCGGCGGGGAGGCCAGCGGGGCCGAGCTCGACGCCCTGGCCGACGTGGTGCGCGACGAGGGCGTGCCGGCGATCTTCGCCGACGTCTCGGCCCCGACCCGACTGGCGGACGCCCTGGCGGCCGAGGTCGGGGGCGACGTCGAGGTGGTCGACCTCTTCACCGAGTCGCTCGGTGGCCCGGGCTCGGGCGCTGAGAGCTATGACGAGATGATGCGCACCAACGCCGATCGCATCGCCGAGGCCCTGGGGTGACACCCGTCGAGTGGCTCACCACCGCCTTCGAGCCCGAGTTCATGCAGCGGGCGCTGGTCGCCGGCCTCCTGGCCAGCGTGGCCACCGCCGTGGTCGGCACGTGGATCGTCCTGCGGGGCCTCACCTTCCTCGGCGACGCCCTGGCCCACGGGATCATCCCCGGCCTGGCCCTCGCCGTCCTGTGGGGCACCAGCCCGACCATCGGGGCCCTCGTGTCGGCCCTGGTGATGAGCGGGGCCGTGACGTTCGTCGGTCGGCGGGCCGTGGTGCGCGAGGACGTCGGGGTCGGGCTGCTGTTCGTCGGGATGCTGGCGCTCGGGATCGTGATCGTGTCCCGGTCGGCGACGTTCACCAACGACGTCACGTCGCTGCTGTTCGGCGACGTCCTCGGCGTGACCCCCGGCGACCTCCGGGGCCAGGCGATTGGCGTCGCCCTCGTCGTCGCCGTGGCCGTCGTGCTCCACCGGCCGTTCCTGGCCCTGGCGTTCAACCAGGACAAGGCCCGCACCCTCGGCATGCACCCCGCGCTCGCCCATGCCGTGCTGCTGGCCCTCCTGGCGGTGGCGATCGTGTCCAGCTTCCAGGCGGTCGGCACCCTGCTGGTGTTCGGCCTCCTGATCGGCCCCCCGGCGACGGCCGGGCTGCTCGTCCGTCGGGTGCCGACGATGATGGCCCTCGCCGTGGTCCTCGGCGCCGCCAGCGTGGTGATCGGGCTGGCCACCTCGTTCCACGAGGGCACCGCCGGCGGGGC
>CAYQGF010000341.1:0-4521 GCA_964416885.1 uncultured Iamiaceae bacterium | reverse complement strand
CGGCCACCGCCTCCCGCAGCTTCGGGATGCCCCGGCTCGACGAGTAGCGGTGGTTGCGGGGGTTGCGGGCCGCCTCGGCCAGCTTCTCGACCGCCACCTCCGGCGACGGCAGGTCGGGGTTGCCGAACCCCAGGTCGATGACGTCCTGGCCGGCTCGCCGGGCCTCCACCTTCAACCCGTCGATGATGGTGAAGACGTACGGGGGCAGGCCCGTGATCCGGCGGAACTCCATCGCCGGACCTTACGCCCCGCCGCCGCCCGGCCCCAGGCGAGATCACCTGCGAGGATCGGGGGCATGGACCGCATCGACGTCGTGGTGGAGATCCCCCGGGGGACCCGCAACAAGTACGAGCTCGACCACGAGACCGGGCGGATCCGCCTCGACCGCCGGCTCTTCTCGGCCACCGTGTACCCGGCCGAGTACGGCTTCGTCGAGGGCACCCTGGGCGAGGACGGCGACCCGCTCGACGCCCTGGTGATCCTGGACGAGCCCACCTTCCCCGGCTGCGTGATCGGGTGCCGGCCCGTCGGCGTGTTCTGGATGGAGGACGACGCCGGCCCCGACGCCAAGGTGATCTGCGTCGTGGGCGACGACCCCCGTTGGGACCACGTCCAGGACATCGGCGACCTGCCCGAGCACCTCCGGGAGGAGATCGAGCACTTCTTCTCGATCTACAAGGCGTTGGAACCGGGGAAGTGGACCGACGTCCGGGGCTTCGAGGGGGCGGCCGAGGCCCGGGCCGAGATCACCGCCAGCGTCCGACGGGCCGCCGAGCAGGGCCACCCGTCCTGACGCCTACCCGGCGCAGGTGGCCATCAGCTCCCGCGCCCGGCGGACGACGGCCGGGCTGGGGTCGGCATCCCCGATGTCCTCGATGGTGAAGGCGCCCAGGATGCCGGTGCTGACGCACCGGGCCTCCTCCGGCGTGCTCCCGCTCTCGATCATCGACGCCTCCAGGCCGGCCCGCACCACCGGCACGGCCAGGAGGTCGGGGCCGAGGGCGCCGACCTCGGCCGCTTCCACCCCGGGGTCGCAGGCGTGCACCTCCACGGTGTCGCCGTTCCGGGTCACGGTGGCAGAGCCGCCCGGCGCGTCGTCGGCCCAACCGGCCAGGGCGAAGAAGAGCCGGTCGGTGGCCGGAGCATCGTCACCCACCACGGCCATCGCCGCGCACACCTGGCCGTCCAACCGGTAGCTGACGGCGGCGTCGCCGCCCCAGCCGTCGACGACCTCCAGAGCGGCACCGGCGGCGCCGGCGGTGTCCCGCGAGGCGAGCAGCAGGTACCACGTCAGCGGGTCGACGGTGCCCTCGTCGATCACCTCGGCGCCCGCCGGGGCCTCGACGGTGACCTCGATCGGGTCGGACCGGTCGGTGCCATGGCTCGACGGGTCGAGGAGCCCCTGCGCGGACGGCGGGTCCTCCAGGGCGTCGTCGTAGCTGTCGCCGGGGTCGCCGTCGGCGGTGACCTCGAGGTAGCGGAGGTAGGTGTCGCCCAGGCTGTACGGCGCGGCGACGAGGAGCAGCAGGATCGGCGGGACGTCGGCCAGGGCCGCCTCGGCCTCCTCGACCGAGGCGTCGGAGGCGTCCTGGTACTCGTCGCGCTCCGGCGTGGTCAGGACGTCGGCGACGTAGGCCTCCTCGATCCGTCCGGCATCGCCCTCGGCGATGGCGCGCAGCTCCTCCGAGCGGTCGAAGTCCGGGTCGGCCACCCGCTCCAGGTCGAAGTGCTGGTCCTGGAGGACGTGGGTCAGCTCGTGGGCGAGGGTCACCCGGACGTGCGGCGTCAGCTCGGTGCCCCGGACGTACACCGTCTCGGTCGGCGGGTCGTAGTAGGCGAGGGTGCCCTCGCTGGCCACGGCGCGCAACGAGTCGTCGAGGTCGACCTCGCCCTCGACCAGGCCCAGGGCGCGGAGCAGGGCCAGGGCGTCCTCGACGTCGTCGACCGCACCCTCCTCGAGGCCAGAGACCCCGGACGCCCGGTCCAGGTACTCCTCCTCGCTCTGGAGCACGACCTCGACCGGGTGGTGGAAGTCCAGGCCTCGCTCGGTGGCGACCCACGTGGCGATCGGCTCGATCCGGGGGTCCCAGGCGAGCGGGCCGGACGTGTCGGACGGGCCGGACGGGTCGGTCGCATCGCTCGGGCCGACCTGCTCGGCGGGAGGGGGAGCGACGGCCGCCGGACGGTCGCTGCGGACGATGCCGAACGCGATGACGGCCACGGCCACGAGCGCCACCGCGACCAGGGCCCCGACCCCGAGGGCGAGCGGCCCGATGGGACGCGACGGCGACGCCGGCAGCGGCCCCGAGGCCGGGGCCCAGGCCGCACCTCCCCCGTCGGGCGGGACCCGGGCCCCGGGCGGGACCCAGGCGGGCGGCTGGGGCGGCGGCGGCAGCCACGACGCGACCGGCGGTGCCGCCGACGGGGGCGGCGGTGTCGGCGGGACGCCCGGTGGGGGGACCGGTGACGCGACCGGCGGGGCGCCGACCGCGGCCCGGGCCGCCGCGAACGGCGAGGTCCCCACCGCCGGTCCTGGCGGTGGCTCGGGGAGCGTGGGGGCCGGGGTGCCCAGGTCCGGGGTGCCCAGGTCCGGCGGGACCGTCGGCGGCGGCGCCTCGGAGCCGGGACGGCGGTACAGAGAGGTGCCGTCGACCGACCCGAAGGGGGAGGTCAGCCCGGCGTCGGGCGGGCGCGACAGCAGGGGGCCCGACGGTTCGGACCGGTCCGTGGGCGCGACGTCCTCAGCCATGCGGGTCCCATCGGCGGGGTGCCCGCGATCGTGAGGCCCCGGCCGAGGGTCAGGTCAGGTCCGGAGCGCGGCCAACAGGGCGGCCCCGACCGCGCCGGCCCGCTCCCCCAGCCGGGCGGCGACGATCGGCACGCGGGGCCGACGGTCGCCGCCCAGGGTGAGCCGGCGGGCCTGGGCCCGGGCCCGGGGCAGGAAGAGGTCGGCCGCGGTGGAGACACCGCCGCCGATCACGACCACCTCGGAGTCCAGGATGTCGACGAGGTTGGCCACCCCGAGCCCCAGCCAGTCGCCGAAGGTGTCGAGGACGGCCCGGGCGGCCGGGTCGCCCGACCGACCCGCGGCGACGACGTGCTCGCCCCGGACGGCAGCGACGTCGCCGCCGGCCTCCGCCACGAAGCCGGCATCGGCGGGGGCCGCACCGCACTGGACCGCGTCCCGGGCCAGCCAGCCCAGCCCGGTGCCGGACGCGTAGCGCTCCCAGCACCCCCGTCGACCGCACGGGCACTCCGGGCCGGACGGGTCGACGACCATGTGCCCCAGCTCGCCGGCGAAGCCGTAGGCGCCCCGCAGGATCTCGCCCTTCACCGTCATCCCCCCGCCGATGCCGGTCCCGAGGGTGACGAGCAGGGAGTGGTTCCGGCCCCGGGCCGCGCCCCGCTCGTGCTCACCCCAGGCCGCACAGGTGGCGTCGTTGTCGACCACGACGGGCAGCCCGAGCCGCTCCCCCAGCTCGGCCGCGATCGGCACCCCGACGACCCCGGGGAGGTTGGGGCCGTAGCGGAACGTGCCCGCCCGGTCGACCAGGCCCGGGGCGCCGAGGCCGACGGCCCGGACGTCGCGTCCCGTCGCCTCGTGGGCCTCGCGGCGCAGCCCGTCGGCCAGCCCGGCCAGCGCGCCCAGGACGTCGTCGGTGCCCGTCGGCGTGGCGACCTTGCGCTCGACCACGGCGCCGGCGTCGTCGGCGGAGGGGTCGAGCACGACCCCGAGGACCTTGGTTCCCCCGAGGTCGAGCCCCACCACCAGCGACGACGACCCCGACATCGGGCCGACACTACGTTCTTCGCACCCACGGGCCCGCCCGCCGGGCCTACCCTGGCTCCATGGCGAACGCACCGATCCCGCGGGTGTACTCGTTCGAGGAGTACGACGAGGTCGAGTCGGTCAGCGAGCTGCGCCACGAGTTCGTCGAGGGGACGATCCGGGCCATGGCTGGGGGCACCGCCCGGCACAACGAGCTGGCCGGGGCTCTCTACGCCGCCCTCCGCACACCGGCCCGGGCCGCGGGCTGCCGGGCCCACGTCGAGGGCCGTCGGCTCGACATCGGCGGCACGCCCGAGCAGCCGCGGCGCCGCTACTACCCCGACGTGATGGTGGTGTGCTCCGACGACCACGACTGCCTGAGCGACCGCACCCCGTGCTTCGTGGCCGAGGTGCTCAGCGAGTCGACGGCGCTGATCGACCAGGTGGAGAAGTTCACCGCCTACACCAACATCCCGTCGGTGCTGGCCTACGCCCTCGTCTCGCAGAGCGAACGCCGGGTGGTGCTCCACCGCCGCGACGGCGACGGGTTCCGGGCCGAGACCTACACCGCCGGGCAGTCCTTCGCCCTGGACTGCCCGGCGACGACCGTCTCGGTCGACGACCTGTACCTGGGGCTGTAGGCGGCGAGCACCGACCGCCTGCGGGCGCTCAGTAGCGGAGCAGCGCGCCGATGCGGCCGTGGACGTCGAGGTCGGCGTTGCCCACGCAGATCTCGACCTTGGCCCCCTGGC
>CAYQGF010000340.1:0-4550 GCA_964416885.1 uncultured Iamiaceae bacterium | reverse complement strand
GTGGCTACGGCTACATGCTCGAGTACCCGATCGCCCGGGCCTACCTCGACGCCCGGATCACCACGATCTACGGCGGCACCACCGAGATCATGAAGGAGATCGTCGGCCGGTCGATGGGCGTGTAGCTGCTCCGGGGACGGGGCGGGCCGTCCTGGCTACGGTGACGCCGACCCGGGGGAGCCTCCATGGCCGACATGTCCGACACGCCCGACGCCTCCGCCCCCCGGGCGGCCCCGCTCGGGCGCCCGGCCACCGGTGCCCTGGTCGTCGCGGCCGGGCTGACCGCCGCGGCCGGGCTGGTCCACCTCGCCGTGGTGCCGGCCCACGTGGCCGAGTGGCCGGCCGAGGGACGGGCGTTCGCGGTCGTCGCCGTGGTGCAGCTCGCCCTGGCCGCGGCGATGGTCCTGCGCCCGACGCGGGAGGTCCTGGGGGCCACGGCGGCCGTCCACCTGGCCTCGATCGGGGCCTGGGCCTGGAGCCGGGCCGCCGGCTTCCCCTTCGGCCCCACGCCCGACGAGGCCGAGGCGGTCGGCTGGCTCGACGGCCTGACCACCGCGGGCGAGGCCGTCGCGGTGGTGCTCGTCGGGGTGGTCCTGGGGCGCAGCCGTCGGGCCCCGGCGACCGACGGCGGGCCCCTGCTCCTCCGCCCGGTGCGGCCCGGTCCACCGCCGGCGTGGGGCGTGGCGCTGGGCGGGCTGGCCATCGTCGCCGCGGTCGCCCTGGCCGCGTCGCCGGCCGGGCAGCACTCCCACGGCGAGGAGGGCCACGCCCATGGCGGCGCGGCCGACGGCCACGAGCACCCCGAGGAGGCCGTCATCCCCGAGACGCCGCTCGACGACGCCACCCGGGAGGAGCTGGCCGGCCAGCTGACCCGGGTGCGGGAACTGGCCCTGGCCCACCCGACGGTGGCCGACGCCGAGGCCGACGGCTACCTGCGGGCCGGGCCGTTCGCCCCCGGGGCCGGCGCCCACTACGTCAACCAGGCGTTCGGCCAGGCCCAGGAGTTCGACCTGGAGCGGCCGCTGGCCTACCTCTACGCCGGCACCTCCCCGGAGTCGCCGGTGGTGGGCGTCATGTACTTCACCCTCACGGACGCGCCGCCGGAAGGCTTCGCCGGGCCGCTCGACACCTGGCACGAGCACAGCGGGGTCTGCCTGCTGACCCGGCCGGACGGGAGCCTCGACGTCCCGCTGCCGCCCGACACCGACGTCACCGAGGCCGACTGCGCCGCCGTCGACGGTGAGTTCCTGGGCATCACCGGGCAGATGGTCCACGCCTGGGTGGTGCCCGGGTGGGACAGCCCGCTCGGCGTGTTCAGCCACGACAACCCCCTCGTCACCTGTGCCGACGGCCGTCAGGACCTGGGCGAGGACCTGTTCCGGGGTTGCCCCGGCATCTGAGGAGACCATGCCCACCATCCGACGGGTGGCCGCCACCGCCGCGGCCCTCGCCCTGCTGTTCACGGCCTGCACGAGCGACGACGCCGGCTCGGCCCCGCCGCCGCCCGACGAGGCGGCGACCGAGCCGGCCCGGCCCGACGACGGCTGCGGGACCGACCTGCCCCCGGAGGTCGTCGCCGAGGAGGGCGGCTGGCCGCTGCCCAACGGCGACGAGCGCAACACCCGGGCCGTCCTCGACTCGCCGATCACGGCCGAGACGATCGGTGACCTCACCGAGGCGTGGACCTACGAGGTCCCCGGACAGGCCGCCTTCGGCAACCTGACGACCAACCCGGTCGTGGTCGACGGCACGGTGTACGTCGGCGCCCTCGACGGCAGCACCCACGCCGTCACCCTCGACACGGGCGAGCGGGTGTGGGCCAACGAGCGGCAGGTGTCGATCTTCGGGCCGGCCGGCGCCGCGGTCGGGTGGGGCCAGGTGTACGGGATCTCCGACGCGGCCACGGTCGTGGCCCAGGCGGTCGTCGACGGCTCGATCGTGTGGGAGGCCGACCTCGGTGTCCACGACGGCAACCAGGTCGACATGGCCCCGGCGCTGGTCGGCGGGTGCGTCCTGGTCTCGACCCAGGCCCTCGCCCCCGGCTCCCGCGGCACCCTGTACGCCCTCGACCACGAGACGGGCGAGACGGTGTGGCAGGTCGAGACCGTCCCCGACGACTTCTGGGGCAACCCGGACGTCAACCACGGCGGGGGCGCCTGGTACCCGCCCGCGGTCGACGTCGCCACCGGCACCAGCTTCTGGGGGACGTCGAACCCGTGGCCGTCGCCCGGCGCCCCCGGCTTCCCGGCCGGCGCCAGCCGGCCCGGCGCCAACGAGGACACCAACAGCCTGCTCGCCGTCGACCCCACCGGCGCGGTGACCTGGAGGCACCAGGTCTTCCCCCACGACATCTGGGACCGGGACATGGTGCTGACCGCCCTCACCCAGGACGGCACCGGGGCGCCGGTCGTCGTCCACACCGGGAAGGGCGGCCACGTCCTGGCCTACGACCCGGCCACCGGCGAGGTCCGGTGGGAGGTCGAGGTCGGCATGCACGGCAACGACGACCTCACCACCTTCGACGAGCCGACCACCGTGCTGCCCGGCGTGCTCGGCGGCGTCGAGACCCCACCGGCCTTCGCCGACGGCGTCGGCTACTTCTCGGTGGTGAACGCCCCGTCGACCTACGACTCGCCCGAGCAGCTCTTCAACCTGAACCCGCAGCTCGGCAGCCATCCGTCGACGCTCGTCGCCCTCGACCTGTCGACCGGCGAGGAGCTGTGGGCCGCCGACCTACCGGGCGACGGGCTCGGCGCCGCGACCGTCGTGGCCGACCTCGTGCTCACGTCGACCTTCGACGGCGCCCTCCTCGCCTACGAGCGGGCGACCGGCGAGGAGGTGTGGCGCCACGAGGTCGGCGCGTCGGTCAACGGGTGGCCGGCCGTCGTCGGCGACACGATCGTCTGGCCGGTGTCCGGCGGGGACGTGTCGCACCTCGTCGCCCTGCGCCGGAGCTGAGCGGGCGCTACTTGTCGTTGGTGAGCGCCCGCTTCACCTTGTCGACGGCGCCGGTCACCTTCTCCTTGATGTCGCCGGCCGCCTGGTCGACCTTGCCCTCGTTCTTGAGGTCGTCGTCGCCGGTGAGGCTGCCGGCCGCCTCCTTGATGCGACCCTTGGCCTGGTCTCCGGTACCGCTCATGTTCTGACTCCTGGTCTGTTGGGGAACGACCAGGCCCCTAACCCGTGGCTCGGACGGGAAACGGATCGACCGCGTGGCACGTGGCACGCCATCGCTACCGTGGCCCGGTGACGACGACGGCCCTGCCCACCGCCGCCGGGCGCGGCACCGCACCGCACCGGGCGGTGTTCGGTGCCTTCGCCGCTCTCGGCTTCGCCGTCGGGTCGTGGGGCGCCCGGATCCCGGACGTCAAGGAGGCCCTCGGCCTCAGCGAGGGCGCCCTCGGGACCGCGCTGCTCGGGTTGTCGGTCGGGGCGGTCGTCGGGGCGTGGGCCGGCGGCGTGCTGGTGCGCCGTCACGGGTCCCGGAAGGTGGTCACCGGAGCGTGGGTGCTGGTCGGCATCGGCGTGGTGACGCCCGGGCTGGCCGGGTCGTGGGGCGCCCTGGCGGGGGCCGAGCTGCTGCTCGGGCTGGCCATCGGCGTGCTCGACGTCTCGATGAACGGGGCCGGCGTGCAGCTCGAGCACCGGGCGGGCGAGCCGCTGCTCAGCGGGCTCCACGCCGGTTGGAGCGGTGGTGTGCTGGCCGGCGCCGGGCTGGGTGCGGTCGCGGTGGCCGCCGACGTCCCCGTCCCCGGTCACATGGTCGTCGTCGGGGCCGCGGTGCTGGCGCTGGCGGTGGCGTGGGCCCGTCACGTCCCCGACGGTCGGATCGAGCACGACACCGGTCCGGCCGAGGGTGACGACGGGGCCGGTGGTGCGGTCACCGGACGGCGGCGGAGCCGGCTGGTCGCCCTGGCCACCATCGGCGGATGCGTCTTCCTGGCCGAGGGGGCGCTGCTCGACTGGGCCGGGGTCCTGGTGCGGGAGGACCTCGGAGGTGGTGCCCTGCTCGGCGCCCTCGCCGTCACCGGCGTGTCGGCCGGCGGGCTGGCCGGGCGCCTGGCCGGCGACCGGCTGGCCCTGGCCTGGGGCGCCGACCGGCTGGTGCGGGCCGGGGTGGTGGCCGCCACCGTCGCCCTGGCCCTGTGCCTGGTGTCGCCGGTGGCGGCGCTGGTGCCGCTCCTCCTGGTCGTGGTCGGCGCCGGGCTGGCCCCGGCGGTGCCGCTGGCCTTCGCCGCCGCGGGGCGCCTGTGGGGCGAGCACGGCATCGCCGTGGTCACCACCGCCGGCTACGGCGCCTACCTCGGTGGCCCCGGCATCATCGGCGGCCTGGCCCACGCCACCGCCCTCCGCTGGGCGCTCGTGCTCCCACTGGTGCTCGTCGCCCTCGTCGCCGCCCTGGCGTGGGCGACGACGGACTGACCGCTACCGACGCAACAGGTCCTTGGCGATGTGGGTGATCTGGATCTCGTCGGTGCCGGCGTAGATCTGCAACACCTTGGCGTCGCGGGCGAGCTGCTCGACCCGGAACTCGCTCATGTAGCCGTTGC
>CAYQGF010000339.1:0-4552 GCA_964416885.1 uncultured Iamiaceae bacterium | reverse complement strand
GCGCTCATCACCGGCATCACCGGCCAGGACGGCTCCCACCTGGCCGAGCTCCTGCTCGACAAGGGCTACGAGGTGATCGGCATGGTGCGCCGCAGCTCGACGGTGAACTTCGAGCGGATCGCCCACATCCAGCACCGCATCACCTTCGGCCCGGGCGACCTGCTCGACGAGGTGTCGATGATCAGCATCCTCCAGGAGCACCAGCCCGAGGAGGTGTTCAACCTGGCCGCCCAGTCGTTCGTGCAGACGTCGTTCGGCCAGCCCGTCCTCACCGGCGAGATCACCGGCCTCGGCGTCACCCGGCTGCTCGACGCCATCCGCATCGTCGACCCGTCGATCCGCTTCTACCAGGCGTCGTCGTCGGAGATGTTCGGCAAGGTCGTCGAGGTCCCCCAGACCGAGGCCACGCCCTTCTACCCCCGCTCCCCCTACGGCGTGGCCAAGCTCTACGGCCACTGGATCACGGTGAACTACCGGGAGTCCTACGACCTCCACGCGTCGAGCGGCATCCTGTTCAACCACGAGGGCCCGCGCCGGGGCCTGGAGTTCGTCACCCGCAAGATCAGCCACACCGCGGCCAAGATCAAGCTGGGCATGGTCGACGAGCTGCGCCTCGGCAACCTCGACGCCCAGCGCGACTGGGGCTTCGCCGGCGACTACGTCGAGGCCATGTGGCTGATGCTCCAGCAGGACAGCCCCGACGACTACGTCGTCTCCACCGGCGAGACCCACCCGGTCCGGGAGTTCTGCGAGCTGGCCTTCGGGCACCTCGACCTCGACTGGGAGCGCTACGTCAAGGTCGATGAGCGCTTCTACCGGCCGGCCGAGGTCGACCTGCTGATCGGCTCGCCCGAGAAGGCCAAGAAGCAGCTCGGCTGGGAGCCCAAGACCTCGTTCCCCGAGCTGGTCACCATGATGGTCGACGCCGACATGGCCCTCCTCAGCGGCAAGCTCGACGCGCTGTAGACCTCGAACCCCGCCAGCTTTGTACGGAACCCCGCAGCATGATGCGGGGTCCGTACAAAGCTGGAGCTATTCCGGCTCGTCGAGGGTGAAGCTGAGGAGGCGGGGGTCGTTCTGGCCCTCCCAGCACGGGGAGAAGACCCGGTCGGACTGGAGCTCGACGAGCTGGCCGGGCCGGCCCGACACCTCCAGCACGCCCTCGCGCCGCTCGGCGGTGAGGACGACCGAGCCGGCGACCTTGCCCCCGGCCACCACCCGGACCCGCTGGTCCTGGCCCGGCTCCAGCCCGATGGTGGCGACCTTCAGGTCGTGGGGGCCGGGGCCGTCGAGGCGGACGAGCACCCGGGGCTCGGCCCAGCGGTAGGCGGTGCCGTCGGGGCGGGCCTCGGGGTGGGACACGCCCTCGACCACCGACCACCCGGAGCGGACCTGCTCGACCGTCCGGGCCGGGAGCCCGAGCCGCTCGATCCCCGCCGCGGTGGGCGAGGCCACGAAGATGTTGATGTTGTCGGACCGGGTCAGCTCCATGCGGACCCCGGCCAGGCCGTCGGCGGTCTGGGCGTAGAGCCCGTTGGCCGGGCGGAGGAACGTCACGTAGCCGAGGCCGGCCAGCTCCAGCATGTCGAGCAGCTGGGCCCGGGTGTAGGGCCGCTCGATCGTGTCGTAGGTCTCCATGATCTCGACGTTGGCCAGGTCCCACTCCGAGCCCTTGGGCGGGGCCGCGGCCTCGATCACGGCGACGATGCCGTCGTCGGCCAGGTCCGCGACGGTGTGGCGGAGGGCAGCGACCGGGTTGAAGAAGTGGTGCAGCGTCGACTCGAACAGGGCCAGTCGGGCCTTCCACCGGAGCCCGACCGGGGCGGCCTCGATGTCGTGCTCGCGCAGGTCGTAGGTGAACCCCTGGTGCAGGTAGGGCGGGTACGGGTCGCTCTGCATGCGGGTCTCGGCCACCTCGAGCAGCTCGGCCGAGATGTCGAGGCCGACCACGTTGTGGCCCAGCTTGGCCAGCCACTGGACGGTCCAGCCCGGCCCGCACCCGACGTCGAGCACCAGGTCGCCGGGGCCCAGCTTCGCGGTCTGGACCACGTCGAGGAACTGGAACACGTCGACCCAGAACGGCGAGTAGTCCGGCCCGCCGACGAACGGCTTGACCAGGTGGAAGCGCTCCTCGTCGGGCCCGCCGGAGGCCACGATCTCCCGCAGGTACGTGATGGCGCCCTGCTTCCAGTCGACGCCCGGTCGGAGGTCGGCGTTGAGCTCGGCGAGCAGGTCCTCTTCGGTGCGGGCCATGACGGCCGACAGTAATGAGGTCGACCGGCGCCCCGATAGCGTCGCCGCTGTGATCTGCGTCCTGGCCGGCGGTGTCGGCGCTGCCCGTCTGCTGGCCGGCCTGGTGCGGGTGGTCCCGCCCGAGGAGGTCGTCGTCGTCGGCAACGTGGGCGACGACCTGGTGCTCCACGGCCTCCACATCTCGCCCGACCTCGACACGATCACCTACACGCTGGCCGACCAGGTCGACACCGAGCGGGGCTGGGGCCTGCGGGACGAGACCTGGCAGGCCATGGAGATGGTGGGCCGCTACGGCGGGGTCGACTGGTTCAACCTGGGCGACCGGGACCTCGGCACCCACCTGTTCCGCACCCACCGGCTGGCCGGCGGGGCCACCCTGAGCGAGGTCACCGCCGAGGTCGTCGCCGCCTGGGGCCTCGGGTTCCGCCTGCTCCCGGTCACCGACGACCCGCTCCGCACCCGGGTGACGGTCGTCGACCCCGGCGGTGAGCGGGAGGTGGCCTTCCAGGAGTGGTTCGTGCAGCGCCGCCACGCCGTGCCGGTCACCGCCGTCCGCTTCGCGGGGGCCGAGGAGACGACCCCCGCGCCCGGCGTGCTGGAGGCGATCCTGGAGGCCGACGCCGTGGTGGTCGCCCCCTCGAACCCGCTGGTGTCGATCGGCCCGCTGCTGGCCGTGCCGGGGGTCGAGGATGCCGTGCGCGCCCGACGCGACCACGTCGTGGCGGTGTCGCCGATCGTCGCCGGCGCCGCCCTCAAGGGCCCGGCCGACCGGTTGATGGCCGACCTGGGCCACGAGACCAGCGTGGTCGGCGTGGCCCGGCTCTACGCCGAGCTGGCCGGCACCCTCGTCGTCGACGACGCCGATGCCGACCTCGCCCCCGCCGTCGAGGCCGAGGGCCTGGTGCCGGTGGCGACGCCGACGGTGATGCACACGCCCGAGGTCGCCGCCGCGCTGTCCACCACCGTGCTCAACGCCGCGGGCGTCGAGGTGTGGTCGTGACGGCCCCCCGCCGGCTGGAGGTCTGGGGCGTCACCGGGATCGGCGAGGTCACCCGGGCCGCCGACCTGGCCGGGATGATCGCCGAGGCCCTGACGGCCCAGGGCGACGAGCTGCGCGACCGTGACGTCGTCGTCGTCACCCAGAAGGTCGTGTCCAAGGCCGAGGGGAAGATGGTGCCGGTCGACCCGGCCGACCCCCGCTCGCACCGGGCCGTGGTCGAGGAGGAGTCGGTGCGGGTGCTGCGCCGACGAGGCGACCTGAGCATCGTGGAGACCAAGCACGGCTTCGTCTGCGCCAACGCCGGCGTCGACCTGTCGAACGTCGAGGCCGGGTGGGCCGCCCTCCTCCCCGACGACTCCGACCGCAGCGCCCGCCGCATCCGCGACGGCCTGCGGGCGCGCACGGGGGCCGACGTCGGCGTCGTCGTCTCCGACACCTTCGGCCGCCCGTGGCGCCGGGGCCTCACCGACGTGGCCATCGGCTGCGCCGGCGTCGCCGCCCTGGTCGACCTGCGGGGCACCACCGACTCGCTCGGCCGGGAGCTCCACGCCACCGAGGTGGCCCTCGTCGACGAGCTGGCCGGGGCGGCCGAGCTGGTGATGGGCAAGGCCGACGGCGTCCCCGTGGCCGTGGTGCGGGGCGGACCGGACTGGTGGTTCCGCGCCCCCACCGGCGTCCGCGCCGAGCTGGTCCGTCCCCCCCACGAGGACCTCTTCCGCTAGGCCTCGGGCCGGTCCTCGGGGTTGAGCCGGTCGGCGACCATGCGGGCCGCCCGGCCGACGACGGTAACGGCCCGGCCCACTGCGGTGGCCAGGACGTCGGGCTGCACCGGGCGCCCCGGCGGGTCGGTGGGCGGTCCGTGCATCCACACCGCGACCTGCTCCTCGGCCGCGGTCGGGAGCGGGATCACGTCGGCGGCCGGGCCTTCGGGGACGACCGCCGGAGGCGGCGGGACGTAGGCGGCTGACCCGGCGAGGGCCTCGGCCAGGGCGCTGACCAGGGCCGGGACCTCGGCATCGGCCAGCCGGATCGTGCCCTGGCACTGCTGGCCCTCCCACAGGCTGAGGGTCACCATCCGCTCCGCCGGGTGCGGCGTCAGCCGCAGCGTCCTCGACCGCCGGTGCACGTCCCCGAACCAGCTGCGCTCGCGCGTCACCACGCTCACGGCTCCCATCCCGGCACCGTGGCACCCCGAACCCGTCCGGGGAAGGGGTACCCGGCCCCGGTCAGGCCAGCAGGCGGGCGTGGGCGTCGTCGTCCCAGCCGGCGAAGAAGGTGGCGAGCACCTCGTGGGCCTCG
>CAYQGF010000338.1:1467-4577 GCA_964416885.1 uncultured Iamiaceae bacterium | reverse complement strand
CCAACGCCACCATCGACATCCGCTTCCACGAGGACGACGTGGTCGGCGTGGTGCTCCCCGCCTCGGTGGTGCTCACCGTGGCCGACACCGAGCCCGGCGTCCAGGGCGACCGCGTCTCCGGCGCGGTGAAGCCGGCCACCCTCGAGACCGGCAAGGTCATCAACGTGCCGCTGTTCGTCAAGGAGGGCGACCAGCTCACGATCGACACCCGCACCGGCGAGTACATCGGCCGCAAGTAGCGCAACCGTACGGAAGGTGCCAGGCACCTTCCGTACGCGGGCCCCGGGTCAGCGCTTGGCGGCGCGGTAGCCGTCGGCCTCGGCGGTGGCCGCGTCGGGGTAGCAGCGGTCGGGGACGGTGCGCTCGTAGGAGAGCCCGCCGGGCCGGTGGAAGATCCCGCTGCTGGCCTTGGCCTTGATCGGGTAGCCGTCCGGGCACGCCCCGTCGACCGGCTCGGCCCACGACCGCTCCTCGGGCTGGGCCGTCGGGGTGGGCGGGGTGACCGGAGCGGCCGGGGGCGTGGCCGAGGTCGGCACCGCGACCTCGACCGGCGCGGGGTCGGGGCGGGGGCGGGGTGGTGGGGCCACCGGCGACGCGGGCGCGGACGGTGCCGGGCGGGTGTCGCGGCGGGACGCCCGGAGCACCGACACGACGATGCCGACCACGACCCCCAGCAGGAACAGGTTGCGGACCGAGCGGCGCGGCATCGGCGGCGATGCTACGTCCCGCCCGGCGGGCACCGGAGGTCCAACCACGCTCCGTGATCAGAGATAGGGTTGCGGCCACCGTCCGTGTGTGGGTAATCTCTACCTGTCTGACCTAGATCGTGTCGGAGGAAATCGTGCGGAAAGTGATCGTGATCGCCATCGTGGGCCTGGCTGCGCAGCTCATCGACGGCGCGCTGGGGATGGCGTACGGCGTGACGTCGTCGTCGCTGATGCTGGCCGTCGGGCTCTCGCCCGCCGCCGCCTCGGCCTCGGTCCACCTGTCGGAGCTGGGGACGACGCTCGTCTCCGGGGCGTCGCACTGGCGGTTCGGCAACGTCGACTGGCGCATCGTCGCTCGGCTCGGGGTGCCCGGGGCGGTCGGGGCCTTCGCCGGCGCCACCGTGCTCTCCAACCTGTCCACCGAGACGGCGACGCCCTGGATGGCGGTCATCCTCCTCGGCCTGGGCCTCTACGTCCTGGGCCGGTTCACCCTCGGCCGGGTCCGCACCCGCACCGACGCCCCGCCGCTGCGGTCCCGCTTCCTCACCCCGCTCGGCGCCTTCGCCGGCTTCATCGACGCCACCGGCGGCGGGGGCTGGGGGCCGGTCGCCACCCCGACCCTGCTCGTCTCGGGCCGGGTCGAGCCCCGCAAGGTGATCGGCTCGGTCGACACCAGCGAGTTCCTCGTCGCCCTGGCCGCCAGCCTCGGCTTCCTGCTCGGCATCGGGGGCGAGGGCGTCAAGGCCGGCTACGTGCTCGCCCTCCTGGCCGGTGGCGTGGTCGCCGCCCCGCTCGCCGCCTACCTGGTGCGGATCCTCCCGCCCCAGATGCTCGGCTCCCTGGTCGGCGGCATCATCGTCCTCACCAACAGCCGCACCCTCGTCCGTCAGTTCGAGGTCACCGGTGCTCCGGCCGCCGCCATCTACCTCGGCATCGTCGCCCTCTGGGTCGCGGCGATCGCCTGGTCGGTCCGCACCCTGCTGCGGGACCGGGCCGAGGGCGCCGATGCCCCGGCCGACGACCTGGCCCCGGAGCTGGTTCCGGCCTGAGCCCGGGCGACCAGGGTGTCGAGGGTCGACCGGATGTCGGCGAGGGTCAGCGTGGCCCCGAGGCGGGTGTAGGTCAGCAGGTCCTCGGTCCACGGGCGCAGCTCGCAGGCGGCGAAGGCGTCCCAGCGTCGGTCGTAGGTGGGGACGAGGTCGTCCAGGCGGGCGAGGAAGGCGTCGGCGGCACCGAGCCCGCCCAGGACGGCGACGTGGGCCCGGCACCGGGACACGTCGAGCTCGACCGGGCCCCGGCAGATGGCCTCCCAGTCGACGATGCCGGTCAGCCGGCCCCGGTCGAACAGGACGTTGCCGGGGTGGAGGTCTCGGTGGACCAGGCGGCCCGGCTCGCTCGCCGGGAGGCTGCCGTCGAGGGTCGCGTCGGCCCACTCCCACGCCTCGGGCACCATCGTCCACGGCGGGGGACCGGACGGGCCGTGGAACCAGGGGACCGCGGCGGGGAGGTCGGCGTCGGCGCCGGGGAGGTCGAGGTCGAGGTCGTGGACGGCGCGGACCGCGGCGGCCAGCCCGTCGACCCAGGCCTCGGGGCGACGGCCGGGCGTGGTCCAGGGTCGGCCGGGCAGGCGAGTGACCAGCACCGACGGTGCCCCGCACGCCTCACCGGCGAGGTCGGACGCCAGCAGCTCGGGCACCAGGTCCCAGCCGGCCAGCCGCCGGAGCGCCCCGACCTCCAGCTCGGCCTCGGTGCGGGCCGCCGTCGGGACGTCGGTGAAGGCGCCGATCGTGCGGCGCAGGACCACCCGACCGCCGTCGGCCAGCACGACCTCGTGGACCGCTGACGATGCCCCGCCGGGCATGCGCCGGGCCCGCACCACGGTGCGCCCGGTGACGTCCTCGACCCACCGTCGCGCCCGCCCGTCGAACCGCACGGGCGGGACGCTAGACGCTAGGCGGTGGTGGGGAGCCAGGCGGGGCGCTCGCCCTCGTAGGTGTCGATGGCGGTGCCCTGCTGGAGGGTCAGGCCGATGTCGTCGAGGCCCTCGAGGAAGCGGTGGCGCACCGACTCGTCGAGCGGGAACTCGCACGTGAGCCCGATGGCCGGGGCCTCCAGGGTGCGGCGCTCGACGTCGATGGTGACCTCAAGGGTGGGGTCGGCCTCGATGGCCCGGAGCAGCTGCTCGCCGACCTCGGGCGGGACCACCACCGGCACCAGGCCGTTCTTGGTCGAGTTGTTGCGGAAGATGTCGCCGAAGCGGGGCGACACCACCGCCTTGAACCCGTACTGCTGGATGGCCCCAACTTCGGCACCGGCTCCAGCCGGGAGCACGCGGTGTGGGCGATCCAGCAGTACGGCTTCCAGGCCGTGGTGTCGCCCCGCTTCGGCGACATCTTCCGCAAC
>CAYQGF010000338.1:0-1457 GCA_964416885.1 uncultured Iamiaceae bacterium | reverse complement strand
CACCACCGCCTTGAACCCGTACTGCTGGATGGTCCACACCGCGTGCTCCCGGCTGGAACCGGTGCCGAAGTTGGGGCCGGCCACGAGGATGGTGGCACCGGCGTGCTCGGGCTTGTTGAGCACGAAGTCGCGGTCGTCGCGCCACTCCGAGAACAGGCCCTTCTCGAAGCCGGTGCGGCTGACCTGCTTGAGCCAGTCCGACGGGATGATCTGGTCGGTGTCGACGTCGCTGCGGTCGAGCGGCACGGCGGTGCCGGAGACGATGTGGACAGCGTCCATGTCAGGCTCCCTTCCCGGCGACGGCCGGCAGGTCGGCGGGGGTGGCGAAGTGGCCGGCGATGGCGGTGGCGGCGGCGACGGCAGGGGAGACCAGGTGGGTGCGCCCGCCCCGGCCCTGGCGGCCCTCGAAGTTGCGGTTGCTGGTCGAGGCGCAGCGCTCGCCCGGCGCCAGCTTGTCGGGGTTCATGGCCAGGCACATCGAGCAGCCCGGGTCGCGCCAGTCGAAGCCGGCCTCGACGAGGACGCGGTCCAGGCCCTCCTCCTCGGCCTGGGCCTTGACCTTCCACGAGCCGGGGACGACGAGGGTCCGCATCCCGCTGGCGACCTTCCGCCCGGCGGCCACGGCGGCCACGGCCCGCAGGTCCTCGATCCGGCCGTTGGTGCACGAGCCGATGAAGACGGTGTCGACGCCGACCTCCTTCAGCGGGGTGCCGGCGGCGAGGCCCATGTACTCCAGCGCCCGCTCGGCGGCGCCCCGCTCGACGCTGTCGGCGAAGCTGTCGGGGTCGGGCACGGCGGCGGTGATCGGGGCGACCTGGCCCGGGTTGGTGCCCCAGGAGACGTGGGGGAAGATCTCGGCCCCGTCGAGGACGACCTCCTTGTCGAAGGTGGCGTCGTCGTCGGTGACCAGCGTCCGCCAGTAGGCGACGGCCTCGTCCCACGCCGCGCCGGACGGCGCGTGCTCTCGACCTTCCAGGTAGGCGAAGGTCGTGTCGTCGGGGGCGATCATCCCGGCCTTGGCGCCGGCCTCGATCGACATGTTGCAGACGGTCATCCGGCCCTCCATCGAGAGGTCGCGGATCACCTGGCCCCGGTACTCGGCGATGTGGCCGATGCCGCCGCCGGTGCCGATGCGGCCGAGGATGGCCAGGATCACGTCCTTGGCCGTGCTGCCCTCGGGGAGGGTGCCGTCGACGGTGACGGCCAGGGTCTTGGCCGCGGCCTGGGGGAGGGTCTGGGTGGCGAGCACGTGCTCGACCTCGCTGGTGCCGATGCCGAACGCCAGCGCCCCGAAGGCCCCGTGGGTGGAGGTGTGGCTGTCGCCGCAGACGATGGTCATCCCCGGGAGGGTGAGGCCCTGCTCCGGCCCGATGATGTGGACGATGCCCTGGCCGGGCGTGCCCATCGGGTGGATGGTGATGCCGAACTCGGCGGCGTTGCGGCGCAGGGTCTCGACC
>CAYQGF010000337.1:0-4597 GCA_964416885.1 uncultured Iamiaceae bacterium | reverse complement strand
CATGCCACCGACGCCGACCCGGTCACGGAGCTCGTACCGGTCGAGGAGGACGCGCCGCGTCGTGCCGGGTTCGGCCACGCCCCGAACCTACTGGCCCTGGTCGGAGGGCTCCGGGGATCATCGGTGGATCCGGGGTGGGCTCCCCCTCGCCCGGCGAGGCATCGCTCGTCCGTCGTCGACGGCCGACCGCCGGGGTCCGACATCGGATACTGTCGCCCGCCGATGGCCTCTGGGAGCGGGGGCCGGAAGGGGGAACCATGCGGACCCGGCTCGTTGCAGTCGTCCTGTTGGCGGTGGTCGTCTCGGTGGCGGGCGTGCGACCGTCGGCCGGGCTGCCGTCGACCTCCGGCGGTGGGGAGGGCCGCTCCTCGGCGCCGTCGAGGGAGGCCCCGGACCGGGCCGCCGCGTTCGAGGCCCTGGCGGCCGAGGCCGGGAGCGGAGGCACGGTGCGGGTGTTCGTCGAGCTGGCCGTGCCGACGGTGCCGGTCGGCGACCTGGGCGAGGTGGGGGCGGACGGCCAGCGGGCCACGATCGAGGCGGCCGCCGACGACGTGCTGGCCCGCCTGGGCACCGAGGGCGTCGAGGTGCGGCGGAGGTTCGGGTCGATCCCGTTCCTGTCGCTGGAGGTGACCCGAGCGGCCCTGGCCCGGCTCCGGTCGGACCCGTCGGTGGCGACCGTGGCCGAGGTCGGGACGGCCGAGCTGCTCGGCGACCCTGCGCCCGTCGCCGGGGCGCCCGCCTCGGTCGAGGCTCCCGAGGCGTGGAACCTGGGGGCCGACGGTCGAGGTCAACTGGTGGCCGTCATCGACGATGGGCTCGACTCCTCGCTCACGGCGGTGCACCCCGACCTCGCCGCCAAGGTCGTCCACGAGGCCTGCTTCATGACCGGCGACCACTGCCCCAACGACGAGGCCTTCGACGACGGTCCCGGCGCGGCCATGCCCTGTGAGGAGTGTCATCACGGCACCGCGGTGGCCAGCGTGGTGGCCGCCGTCGCCCCGGAAGCGGGCCTGGTGCCCATCAGCGTGCTGCCCGACGGCGTCGGCATCACGTGGGACGACCTGGCCTTCGCCCTGGAGTACGTCGGTGAGCTCGAGACGGACCGGCCGGTTGCAGCGGTCAACCTCAGCCTCGGGGCCGGGGTCACGTACACCGGTCCGAACTGTGACGGCGTCCCCGGCTGGGCGGCCGTGGAGGCCGCGGTGGCGAACCTGGTGTCGAAGGGGATCGCGGTGGTCGCGGCCGCCGGCAACTATGGCAGGGGCCATGGGGGAGCGATCGACTCTCTCGCCCTTCCGGCGTGCCTGACCGATGTCGTGGCGGTGGGCGCGACCGACATCGATCACCAGGTGCACGCCGGCTACAGCGATTCGAGCCCGGCCCTCGACCTGTGGGCGCCGGGGGGCTTCGACGAGATCGATGTGTCCGCCTCGGTCCCAGACCGCGAGGAGGCCTGCCCGGGTGACGAGCTCACCTTTGGCATCCCCGTCGCGACGAGGTGGGCGGAATACCCGTTCTGTCGGGTCTCGGGAACATCGTTCGCGGCGCCGCACGTCGCGGGGGCGTACGCCGTCGCCCGCCAGGCGTTGGCGGGCACGGTGGCCCCGGAGGTGGACCACCTGGACCTGGCCACCCAGGCCTTCGTCGAGACCGGCGACCCGTACACCGATCCGCGCAACAACGTGACCCGGCCCAAGCTGCTGGTGGGCCCGGCGATCGACGAGCTGCTGTCGGACTGGCCGGCGCGGTCGCCGGGGTCGTTCCGGCCATCGGCACCGGACCGCATCGTGGACACCGCGCTCGGGGTCGGGACCTGTGCCGGCGTCGCCTGCACCGCGATCCCCGGGAACGGCGTGCCCGTGGAGGTGCAGGTGGCCGGCGAGGGCGCCGTGCCGCCGGGGGCGAGCGCCGTGCTGCTCGGTGTCACCGCCCGCACGTCGAGCGGATCCGGCTTCCTAGGCGTCAACTCGCCCGGGCCTGGCGCCTTCGAGGGTGTGCTCGTCTACGACGACAGCCGACCCTCGGCCACGACGATGGTCGCGTCGCTCGACGAGGCGGGGGCGCTGGAGGTCGTGGCGGCCTTCGCCCCGGCGGACCTCCAGGTCGACGTGCTGGGCTGGTTCGAGGGCGACGGGCCGCGGCTGGGCTTCACCCCGGTGGCGCCGATCGCCGAGCTCGATGAGCCTCTGGCCGAGGACGACGCGGTCCAGGTGATGGTGGAGGACATCGGCGAGGTCCCGGCGGAAGGGGTGGACGCGGTCGTGGTCAGCGTGCTGGTCCGTGATGCGGAGGAGGCGGGCACGGTGACCGTGGCCACCGACGAGCTGGCCGACCCCCACGGAGCCCTGACGGTCGACGACGGCCTCGACGCGGCGCAGACCTTGGTCCTGCCGGCCGCCGACGACGGCACGATCACGGTGGCCTCCGACGTGGACGTCGACCTGGTGGTGGACGTGGTCGGCTGGTTCGGGGCCCAGGAGGGAGGGGTGTACGAGCCGCACGTGCCGCTGCTGGCGATCGACACCGAGGACGACCAGGTGGGCGAGTGCGTCCCGTCTCCCTGCGGGCCGATCGACGGGACCGGCGACGTGCAGGTCAAGGTGGCCGGCGTCGGGGCCGTGCCCGAGGAGGTCGGGGCCGTGGTCCTCCAGCTCGCCATGACCTCGACCACGCCGGCACTGCTGGAGGTCAACCCCGACGACGGCACGGCCGCGGGCCGACGGCCCGTCGGTCCCGACGTGCGGTCGATGATGGTGGTGGCCGCGCCCGACGAGAACGGCTACGTGACCCTTCGGGCCACCGGGGGCACGGTCGAGGGGTGGGTGATGATCACGGGCTCCTTCACGCCGCCGGGCGCCTGACCCCCTCAGCCGGGGAGGGCGTCGGCCACGGTGGCCCGGACGGCATCGACCCGGCGCCCGGCCCGCCAGGCGACGCTCGGCCGGCCCTCGGTGTCGAGGGCGGCGAGGGCCAGCCCGCCGAGGAGGGCCACGTCCTTCAGGAAGTGGGCCTGATGGGCGGCTCGGTCCGCCTCGTCCTCGACCTCCCAGAACCGGTGGGTGGCGAGGGTGCGGGGGACCAGCGTGGCGGCCAGGGCCGCGGCGGCCAGGCGGGGCAGCTTCCCGAGGGCGAGGAGGGCGCCAGCGCCGACCATCACGCCCCCGCTCAGCCGGGTCAGCAACTCGGGGCTGTCGGGCCGGTCGACGTCGACCACGGGCTGGGCCGCCTCGACCACCCGGTCGATCACCGGCTCGGCCAGGGGCGCGAGGGCCTCGGCGTGGCGGACCTGGTCGATGCCCTCGGCCACGAACACCGAGGCGAGCAGGGGACGGGCGAGGGTGCGGACCGGGTTCATGCCCGGCCCGCTACCCCGAACACCGGGGCCTACCCCGCAGGGTGGACCGGGCTAGTCGTCGTCGTGGATCTGCTGGGCCAGGTAGCGCTCGAGCCCGATCGTCTCGATCAGGGTGAGCTGGGCCTCGATCCAGTCGAGGTGCTGTTCCTCGTCGACCAGGTGCTTCTCGAACAGCGCCCGGGTGCCGTTGTCGCCCTTCTCCACCGCCAGGGCGATGCCCCGGTTGTAGCGCTCGACGGCCGCCTGCTCCATCGCCAGGTCGGAGGCGAACTGCTCGGGCACCGTCTCACCGACCCGCACCGGGTTGAGCCGCTGCATGTTGGGGACACCCTCGAGGAACAGGACCCGCTCGATGATGCGGTCGGCGTCCTTCATCTCGTCGATGGACTCCTCCCGGGCGTGCTCGGCGAGACGCTTGAGGCCCCAGTTGTCGAGCATCCGGTAGTGCACCCAGTACTGGTTCACCGCGGTCAGCTCGGCGGTCAGGATCTCGTTGAGCACATCGATGATGGCCGGGTCACCCTGCACGGGTCTCTCCTCGTTCTCGTCGTCGCCCGCCATCATGGCGGACCGGGCACGGGTGTGGGATGCCTGTCAGCCCGGGCGCGAGCCGGCCCCACCGACGGTTGACAGGTGGCCCTACCAGGCCTGACGGACCGTCAGGACGGCCCGGTCGGGGCCTCAGGCCACGGCGGCGCGCAGGGTGGGGAGCGGCATGACCGACTCGGAGAGGATCTCCTCGATCACCGGGCGGCACCCGCCGCACACGCCACCGGCCCCGCAGGCTCGGACCACGTCACGCACCGAGCCGGCCCCACAGAGGGCGGCGGCCTCGATCTGGCGGTCGTTCACCGCCCGGCAGTGGCAGACGAGCACGGCCGCATCCTCGCCCCCGCCCCGCCCCTCTGTCAAGCACCCCTTACAGTCCGGGTGGGGGGTCGGCTCACCTCTCGGGTGCGGTGCCCACGACGCGACGGTCGCCGGCCCGGGCGCCGCCCGACGGCGCCGCCCGAAGCTGGGTAGGTTGCCCCCGAACAGGCAGTCGACAGGTGACGAGGAGACGACGGATGCCCCACGAGGTGCGAGGAGTGGTCGCCACGGCCAAGGGCGACCCGGTGCGGGTGGAGACGATCTCCGTCCCCGACCCCGGGCCCGGCGAGGCGCTGGTGAAGGTCCAGGCCTGCGGCGTCTGCCACACCGACCTCCACTACCGGGAGGGCGGCATCAACGACGACTTCCCGT
>CAYQGF010000336.1:0-4599 GCA_964416885.1 uncultured Iamiaceae bacterium | reverse complement strand
GCCAGGTAGGTCGGGACCTGGATGCGGTCGGCGAAGCTGGAGATCGACAGGTAGTCGGCATCGGCCAGGTCGAAGCGGTAGGGCTGGATCTCGGCCCCGATGTCGCGGCTCTGGAGCCGGAGCACCTGGTTGGCGGCGCAGACGGTGTCGCCGCCCGCGATCCGGTCCCGCACCCACGGGCGGGCCGCGGGCCGCGCCGCGGCCTGGCGGTCGAGCGCCCATTCCAGGGCGAAGCCCTCGTTGCGGATGCCGCCCGGGTAGAGGATCCCCCGGTAGGCATCGGCGTAGGGCGACAGCGCGGTGATGGCCGCCAGGTGGGGCGGCTGGGCCGCCGCCACGTACAGCTGGCTGATGCCGGAGTACGAGATGCCGACCATCCCGACGCTCCCGTTCGACCAGTCCTGGGCGGCGACCGCCTCGATGATGTCGTAGCCGTCGGTGCTGGTGGCGGGCTCGTAGTAGTCGAAGGCGCCGCCCGAGCAGCCGCTGCCGCGCATGTTGACCGCCACCACCGCGTAGCCCAGCAGGGAGTAGGGCAGCGACTCGGGCAGGAGGGCGCCGGGCTCGGACGGGTCGTAGCCCGAGTACTCGACGACCACGGGGAAGGGGCCCGAGCCCGAGGGCAGGGTGATGTTGGCGCTCAGCAGGGTGCCGTCGCGGGTCGGGATGTAGCCGTAGCCGCTCCGGAGCTCGATGCCGTCGTAGAACGACTGGGCCGGGTGGTCGTCGGCCGCGGTGACGGTGACGGGGTCGGAGGTGCCGGCGGTCGTGGCCACGGTGTAGCCGGCGCCCGGCGTCACCTCCCGGAACAGGGCGGCACCCTGGGCATCGGCGGTGGCCGTCGCGACGGAGGCATCGTTGCGGCGCAGGTCGACCGCGGTGCCGGGCGCGTGGCCCCAGGTCGCGACCTGGCCGATGCTCCCCCGGGTCGTGAAGGCGGCGGCCGCGGCGACGGGCGACCCGCCGCTCGGCAGCAGGGTGGCCAGGACGACCAGGCTCACGGTGAGGGCCGCGAGGGCCCGGCGTCGGATGGTCACGGGCGTCCCCCGGGGTCGCGCGCCCCGGCCCCCTGCCGTGGCGGGCGTCACCCTACGTCGTGCGACGGCGGGCGAGGAACCGCAGTTGGGCCAGGAGGGCGGCCGTCGCCGGGAGGTCGGTCCCGGCGGCTCGGGCCGCGGCGAGCGGGGCGCCGTAGATGGCGTCGACCTCGAGCGGGCGCCCGGCGTCGAAGTCGAGCCGCATGCTCGGCGCGTAGGGGGTCATCGTTCGGGTCGTGTCGACCATCTCGTCGACGAAGGCAGCCGGGACCTCCCGGCCCTGGGCCGCGGCACCGGCCCGCACCTCGTGCATCAGCGTGCGGACCAGGGCGGTGGCGTCGGGGTCGGCGAGGATCTCGTCGGTCCGGGCCTGCAACAGCACGGCCAAGCCGTTGAACGGGATGTTCCACACCAGCTTGCGCCAGCGGCCGAGCACCAGGTCGGCCACGGCGACACCGCCGACACCGGCCGCCTCCAGGTCGGCGACGACCGCCGCGACGGTCGGGGTGATACCCGCGGCGCGGCCATCGGCCCGGTGCTCGCCGACGGTGACGGCACCGAAGTCGAGGTGCTCGATGCGCCCCGGTCCCACCCGCTGGCTGCACACGAAGGCCATGCCTCCGAGGACGGGCGCGGCCGGGGCCAGCTCGGCCACGGCGGCCTCGACGCCCAGCCCGTTCTGGAGCACGAGCACGGCCGCCCCGGTCCGGGCGGCCACGGCGGCTGCCGTGCGGGACGCGGCCGGGGCGGTGGTCTTGGTGGCCAGGGCGACGACGTCGACGTCCGGCACCGTCGCCGGGTCGGTGTGCACCGGCAGGTGGGCGTGGACGGGGCCGAGCGGCGAGGCCAGCCGCAGCCCGTCGGCCCGCAGGGCGGCAGCGTCGGACCGGGCCACGAGGTGGACCTCGCAGCCGGCGGCGTGGAGCCGGGCCGCGTACAGCCCGCCGACGCCGCCGACCCCCACCACCGCCCACCGACGTCCCGCCACGCTCGCCGAGGCTAGGACGCGGCCGACCGGGCCCGCCCGGCGGGCGAAGGGGTCCGCTCGACACCCGCGGGACCGCCGGCGACCGCGACCGGCGACCGGACCCGTCAACCTGGCTTCGGCAGGATCCAGTCGTCGTCCCAGATGTCGCGGGGCTGGGCCACCAGGTCGACGTCGGGGTCGATGAAGCGGGCCGGCGGCCGCCCGTTGAACGACAGCCAGGCGTCGACCCGGACCTCGACGTCGCGACCGCGGCCGCGCTCCTCGGCCGCCAGGGCCAGGGCAGCCTGGTGGATGAGGTCGGGCTCGGTGGCCATCACCTGGAGCTGGTTGCGGGTGTAGAGCTCGCTGCCGTCGGTGGCCCGGGTGCGGCCGGTCGCGGGGTCGTGGACGAGGAACGTCACCGACCCGGCCTTCTCGACGAGCAGGACGTTCCACCCGAACCGGTAGCCCTGGCCGGTCCACCGGTGGTCGCCGTCGTAGGCCAGGTGCCGCAGCGGCAGCGCCACCTGGACCGCCACCCACACCACCGCCCCCGCCACCAGCACGCCGGTCGGCACCCCCCACCGTCGCCGGTCCGCCGTTCGGTTCTGGCGCGCCAGGACGCCGAGAAGGGGCGTCTGGCGCGCCAGAACCGGCGGGCGACCCTCGACCACCCGTTCTGGCGCGCCGGAGAGCCGGTTTCGACCTCGTGGCGCGCCAGAACGGGCGAAGCGGCGGACGCGGGCGGCCAGGACGGACGGCCAGGACGGGTCGAAGAAGACGGTCGAGAGCCCGACCATCAGCCAGGGGAAGACACCGATCGGGAACAGCGTCCAGGTCGCCACGTGGAACCCGACCAGGGCGGCCCAGGCGAAGGGCCGGCTCCGGCGCCACAGGAGCAGGGCGACCACGGTGCAGTCGAACAGCGCCCCGGCGACCGACAGCGCATGGGCGGTCCACACTTCGTCCATCAGCGGGCCGACCACCGGCAGCCCGGCCTTGGGCGGGAGCCACAGGCGCAGGGGCTCGGCCCGCAGCAGCCAGTCGCCCTGGAGCTTGGCCAGCCCGGCCGACGAGTAGACGACGCCGGCCTGGAACCGCAGCAGCCACACCCAGCCCCGGGCCACCTCGGGCCGCCCGTCCCACGGCAGCACCAGCCCGAGCAGCAGCACCAGGGTGAGGAACCAGTAGTGGTTGAGGTAGGTGGTGACGTCGATCAGCTCGGTCCAGGCGAAGGCGAGCAGCAGGACCGCCCCCGAGGCCCGCACCCGCCAGCCCAGGGCCAGCGCCGCGGCCGAGAGCCCCATGGCGACGACGACCGCCGTCATCACCACCGCCGACGGCTGCGGCACCCATCCGAACCCGAGGTAGGTGAAGCGGTGCGACGGCCCGGCGTAGAGCTGGTCGACCCAGCCGTAGCGGAGGATGCGGACGGCGCTCAGCACCCCGACGGCGCCGACGATCATCCGGACGACGGCCAGCGACGCGCCCGACACCGGCTCGGCCGCGGCCTGCACCAGCCGGTCGAGCGGCCCGCGGGGCGCGGCGACGGCACGGGGGCGGTCGAGGGTCGCGGCGGCCACGGCCCCATCATCGCCGCCGCGGGCCCCGACTGGCAGCCCGTCGGGCACACGTGGTTAGGCTTCCCTAACGGATCCGCCTTTCCGTCCCTGCCAGAGAAGAACAGGTGCAGCACCGATGAAGAACCGACCCCTGACCCGCCTCGCCGCCGCGGGCCTGGCCCTCGCACTGCTCGGCGCCGCGGCCTGCTCCGACGACGACAGTGGTGACGACGCCGCCACCGAGACCACCACCACCGGCGGCGAGGGCACCGAGGGCGCCACCACCTCGCTCAGCGAGGAGCAGGCCCTGGACGTCGCCACCACCTACGCCGACCTGGTCTTCGCGGCCTACGACGCCTCGGTCGCCTCGGCCACCGAGCTGCACGACGCCATCGACGCCTTCGTCGCCGACCCCACCGACGACACCCTGCAGACCGCCAAGGACACCTGGCTCTCGGCCCGCGACGACTACGGCGTCACCGAGGTCTTCCGCTTCTACGACGGCCCGATCGACGACCCCGACGACGGGCCCGAGGGCCAGATCAACGCCTGGCCCCTCGACGAGGCCTACATCGACTACACGACCGACGACCCGGCCGCCGGCCTGGTCAACGACCCCGAGGCCCTGCCCGAGATCACCGAGGAGTCGATCGCCGCGGTCAACGAGGAGGGCGGCGAGACCAACGTCTCCACCGGCTGGCACGCCATCGAGTTCCTCCTCTGGGGCCAGGACCTCAGCGAGGACGGCCCCGGCGACCGCCCCGTCACCGACTACACGACGGCCGACAACGCCGATCGCCGCGGCGAGTACCTGTCCACCCTCGCCCACCTGCTCGTGGACGACCTCACCGGCGTCCGCGACCAGTGGGACGCCGACGGTGGCGCCTACCGCGAGGAGTTCCTGAGCGACCCGCAGCAGGCCGTCACCAACATCCTGCGGGGCATGGGCGCCCTGTCGGCGGGCGAGCTGGCCGGCGAGCGCATGCTCGTCGCCTACGACACCCAGGACCAGGAGGACGAGCACTCCTGCTTC
>CAYQGF010000335.1:0-4611 GCA_964416885.1 uncultured Iamiaceae bacterium | reverse complement strand
GCGTCGCCTGCGCCTGGTCGGGCGTCCGGCGGGGTCGGCGGGGGGTCGAGCGGGGTGCCGGCTGCGGGGTCGGTGGCGTCGGCCTGGTCTCCGTCGCCTTGCGGTTGGCCCGAGCCGGGTCGGCGTGGTCGATGGCCCCCGCCGCGATGCGCTCGAGCTGGTGGACCGGCACTCGCAGCAACCGGCCCACCCGCACGACTGGGAGGCCCTCGGCGCCGCCGGTCGCGCGCCACTGGCGGGTGAGGGCGTAGGCGGCGGTGCGGCCGATGCGCAGGACGGCGGCGGCTTCCTCCACGGTGAGAAACGCCTTCGTCGGCTTCGATTCCGGCGGATCGGTCGGCGGGATGGACGGGACGGCATGAGGTGTCATGCCTACGTAAGCCCGATTCGGGGCCGAAAACCGCGCAATCGATCCGGGGTTGTCAGGCCCCGGACGCGGGCGCATGCTGTTCGGGCCGACCTCGGCGACACCGAAGGTCGGCCGCCCTCGAGGACAGGGCGTGGTCGTGTCCTCCTCTCACCCCGCCGCTCGGCGGGATGCCGGCCACCGACGCGGTGGCCGAGAGGAGGACCCATGCGCGGTCACATCGCCCGGAAGGGTAACCGGTACTACGCCGTCGTCTACGAGGGCACCGACCCCGCCACCGGCAAGGAGCGCCACCGCTGGTACCCGGGCGGCGCCACCCGACGGGACGCCGAGAAGGTGCTCGGCGAGCTGGTCAAGCGGATGCACGACGGCGACTACCGCTCCCCCGAGCGGATCACCGTCGCCGACTACCTCACCGAGCGGTGGCTGCCGCTGCGACGCCGGCAGGTCCGCCACAGCACCTACCGCTCGTATGTGGCCAACACCCGGCTCCACGTCGTGCCCTACATCGGCAACATCCCGCTGCAGCGGCTCACGCCCAACGACCTCGACGGGCTCTACGACCTGCTGCTCACCAACGGCCGGCGCAACGGGGCCGGCGGCGGGCTGTCACCGAAGATGGTGCGCAACATCCACAACATGCTGCGCAAGGCCCTCGCCGACGCCTGCCGCAAGGGGACCCTCCAGCGCAACGTCGCCACCCTCGCCGACCCGCCCAAGCCCGGCCGCGACACCGCCATGCGGGCCTGGACACCCGAGCAGCTCCGCCAGTTCCTCGACGAGATCGCCGAGCACCGGCTGGCCACGGCGTTCGTGGTCGCTGCCCACACCGGGATGCGCCGCGGCGAGGTGCTCGGCCTCACCTGGCGAGACCTCGACCTCGATGCCAACCGGCTCTCGGTGCGCCAAGCCGTGATCACCGTCGAGTACCAGGTGACCATCGCAGATGTGAAGACCGGCACCGCCCGCCGCACCATCGACCTGGACGAGCGCACCGTCGCCGCACTCCGGGCCTGGCGGCTCGTGCGGGAGCAGGAGGCCGCGCTCGCCGGGCTGACGGTGGGCGAGGACGAGACCGTGTTCGCCGGTCCCGACGGCGGCCTCACCCACCCCGACTACTTCAGCCAGGTCTTCGACCGTCACCTCGCGACGGGCGACCTACCGAGGATCCGGTTCCACGACCTCCGCCACACCCACGCCACGATCCTGCTCAAGGCCGGCGTCCACGTGAAGGTGGTCAGCGAACGCCTCGGCCACAGCAGTCCCGCCCTCACCATGACCGTCTACCAGCACGTCATCCCCGGCATGCAGGCCGACGCCGCCCGCCTCTTCTGCGAGGCCCTGTACGGGAGTCGGGGGTAGCCAGCAAATTGTGTGGGCCGCTCCGAACCGCCAGTGTGCGACGCTGTCGACGTGGAGTTCCTGACCGAAGACGAAGTCATGATCATCCGGAAGCGACTCGCGCATACGACCCTGGCGCAGCGTGCCTTCGGCCAGGTCGATCCTCTCTACCCGGACCGCCTCTCCTCGGCGGTCAGCCGTCAACACACGGGATTCGGGGCATCCTCGAAGTACACGACGCTGCCTGAGGTTGCGGCGACCTTGTTTTATGGCTTGTGCCTGAACCACTGCTTCGAGAATGGCAACAAGCGCACGGCACTCGTGAGCCTGCTCGTGTTCCTCGACCGCAACGGCGTCCTCCTCGTCGACACGACGGAGGACGACCTCTACGATTTGGCAACTCAGACAGCCGACCATCAGATCGCGGACGAGCGTGGCGACCCCGAGGTCGATTACATCGCCGGTTGGATCGACGGCCGTACGCGGCCGGCGCAGCGGGGCCAACGCCGGATGCGCTTTCGCGAATTCCGATCTCTTCTGGAAGACCTTGGATGCACCTTCGACGCGCCGAAGGGCAACTCGATCAAGGTTCGCCGAGCAACACCGGAAGGCACCTACTCCGCAAAGGCCGGCTATCCGAACGAGCACCATGAGGTCCCCCTTGGGGAGGTCCGAAGAATCCGCCGTGCTCTTCACCTCGACGAGCAACATGGCTATGACGCCGGCGCCTTCTACGACCTCGAGAGCACGGTCGACGGCTTCGTCAACACCTACCGGCAACTCATGAACCGACTCGCCGACAGGTAGACAGGAGAGGCTCGATCACCGCTGCTCTCGTGCTGTACCTATGGGCGTTGAAGCTGATGGAGCCGCTCCGCCAACCCCTCCAGGGCTGAGGCCAAGGGCTCGCCAGCACCCTCCGCGGCTGCGCGGAGCTGCGCTTCGGCCTCAAGCGCGCCAGTCGTATAGCTCGGCCTCACGAGTTCGGCCCGTCCGGCGAGGTCAACCAGCATCTGAATCACTCTCAGGCCACCATCCGGCAGGGGCCCAAGCACACCGAGCATCGCCTTCACCGCGATGGCGGAAGGGTGGAGATAGCCGTTGGCATCGACAAGGACTCCCTCGGCGACGCCTTCCCGGTAGGCCACCGGCCACCGTTCGAGATCGCTTGAATCGGCGGGAGCTCTCACGCCGTCGGTCCACACAACGACCGTTTCTCCGATGCCACCCCGCTGCCCGACCGCGATGCCGACGGCTCGTTGGTCGACTTCGTCAAGCGAGGCAAGGTCGGCATCCTGCAGCCGCTGAGCCAGTACGCCCTTGTAGAAGATGGAACTACGCAGATCGGAGACCAGCTTCACGGGCGAGTTGGCCGCAACCAGGTCCAGTCGGGCAAGCAGCCACCGACACCAAAGAACGGCCGCCTCCGAGAGGAACCGTGCGTCGGATGGGTCGATCCTCGAAGCCTCGACTCGCCCATGGCCTGTACCCGCAGCGTTCCGCGCCTCATTGAGGTGCGTGATCAGCTTGCGAGCCGCCTGTGCAATGTCGCGGGCGGCATCCTCGGTAGCGGTTCCGTGACCGGGCAGGCGATCCACGGCAAGCTGGGCCTTACTCGTCAGCTCGGACATGTCCGTCGACGATGCGAACTGCTGGCCGGCGAACACCCAGACCAGCTTCGAGGCCGCCTCGCATAGCTCCTTCGCCGAGCCCAGCATGAGGGCCAGGTCTCCGACCATTGCCGCGCGCTCCAGGCGCGTGCGGAGTTCCTCGAGTGCGTCCCACTGATCGTCGTCGAGGCAATCGGGTCGTGGGAGCTCGAACACGGGCATTGACTCGCAGCCGTTAGAAGATCCGTTAGAAGCCGGGCCAGGGTAGCAAGAGGCCCGGTCCTGGGGACCGGGCCTGACCTGCGGTTTAGTTGGTGGCGGGGGCAGGATTTGAACCTGCGACCTTCGGGTTATGAGCCCGACGAGCTACCAGACTGCTCCACCCCGCGGCGGACTGATGACTGTACCGGGGCGCATCGGACGACGCCAACCCGATCGGGTCAGTTGGGCACCCACACGACGGTGGTCGGGACGTTCGGGGCGGAGACGACCGTGAGCTGGCCGTCGACACCGTTGCCGGTGACGGGGATCACGTAGCTGCCGGCGGCGCCGACCACATCGCCGACCGTGTACCCGGCGCCTGGGAGCTCGGCGACGTAGAAGTCCCGGACCTCCTCGGCCGTGCTCCCCCCGACATCGAGGCCGACGAAGCCCTCGGTGGCGCCGGGCGGGGTCGGGAAGCCCTCCGGCACGGTGCCGAAGTCCCCCGTCGACGGGATGCTCGGCGTCGTCGGAGGGACGCCGTCGGTCGTCTCGGGCGCATCGGTGGACGGCGGCACCGTCGGCTCGCTCGCCGTCGAACCCCCGTCGGTGGCGGGCGAGCTGCCCTCGCTCGTCGGCCCCTCTCCGGTGGTGGTCGTCGATGCATCCCGGGAGGACGAGGCGTCGTCCCCGTCGTCGCCGCCGAGCAGCACGAGCGCCAGCACGCCCCCGACGACGAGCAGGAGGACGACTCCGGCCACGACCGCCACCAAGGCACCGTTCCGGCGCGGCCGACCGGCACCGGGCGGTGCCGGATAGCTCCCCACGGGGGTGCCGGGCGGCGGCGACGGCGGCCACAGGGCCCCTCCCGCGGGCGGGGCCGCGAGCGGGGCGGTGGCTCCCAGGTCGCCCGGAGCAGGAGCAGGTGTGCCCGGCGCGTACCAGGTCTCCGGGGCCGGCGTCGCCCCCGGAACCGAGCCGGGGCCGGGAACCGAGCCCGGATCGGGCACCGAGCCGGGACCCGGACCAGGCCCCGGGCCGGGCGGCACCGGCGGACCGGGCGTACCCGGTGCACCGGGCGCCGCGCCCGGC
>CAYQGF010000334.1:0-4640 GCA_964416885.1 uncultured Iamiaceae bacterium | reverse complement strand
TCTTCTCCAGGCTGACGTAGATCGGCAGCAGGGCGAAGGGCAGGAAGTTGTAGGTGAGGCCGCCGATCACCGCGGTCGGCGTGTTGATGATCTTCCCGTCGGTGGTGATGCGGAGGGTGTCGAGCAGCCCGTCGATCCGCAGGAACTCGTTGATCGCCAGGATCGGGCCGTTGTCGGAGAAGAGCGACTGCCAGGCGATCGTGCGCAGCAGGAAGCTGGTGAAGAACGGCACCATCACCAGGCCCAGCAGCAGGTTGCGCCACCGCCCGGCCTTGAAGGCGATGAAGTACGCCAGCGGGTAGGCGAGGAGCACGCACAGCACCGTGGTGATCAGGGCGTAGAGCAACGCCCGCCACAGCTGGTCGCCGAAGTCGGTGAAGGCCCGGGAGAAGTTGTCCCACGCCCAGTCGAAGTCGACCCGGCTGCTCCCCCGCTCGGCCCGCCGCGACAGAGCGATCTTCAGCAGCGTCACCAGCGGGACCAGGAAGAAGAGGTAGATGCAGATCAGCCCGGGCGCCGACAGCAGGTACGGCGTCCACTTGGCCTGGCGGAGGGTGCGGTCGTCGGAGTCGGTGGCCATCGTTCAACCCCCCGTGATGCTGAGGAAGCGGTCGGTGACCTGGTCGTCGAGCTCTTCGGACATGTCGCCGAAGACGTACATCCGGGCCCGTTCCTCCTCGCCGGGGAACAGGAGCGGGCTCTCGGCCAGCTCGGCGGCCTCGCCCCCCAGTTTCTCCAGCTCCTCCCGCACGCCGCGCACCGGCGAGATGAACTGGACGTAGGCGGCGATCTTGGCCGCGTTGACCGGGTCGTAGACGAAGTCCATGAACCGGGCCGCCGCCACCGCGTTGGGCGCCCCCTTGGGGATCACCATGGTGTCGAACCAGGCCATCGCCCCCTCCTCGGGGAAGACGAACCGGACGTCGGGGTTCGACGCCTGGGCGATGTCGCCGGACCAGGCGATGCACGCCGCGAAGTTCCCGTTCTGGATGTCGTCCAGGTAGTCGTTGCCGGTGAAGCGCCGGATCTGACGGGTCGAGGCCTCCTCGATCCGGTCGAGGGCCTCGTTGAGCGTGTCCTCGGTGGGGTTGGCGGGGTCGTTGCCCTGGCCCAGCATCACCAGCCCGAGGCTGTCGCGCATCTCGGTGAAGAAGCCGACCTTGCCCTCGAACTCCGGGTCGAACAGCTCGTTGATGCTCCGCAGCTCCCGGCCGGTCTCGGAGATGTTGTAGGCGAAGCCGGTGACGCCGGCCTGCCACGGGAGGTTGAACTTGCCGCCCGGGTCCCACGCCAGGTTCATGTACTGGGGGTCGATGTTCACGTAGTTGGGGATCAGGTGGTAAGGCAGCGGCGCCAACCAGTCCCGGGCCATCAACCGGGACGTCAGCCAGTAGGTCGGCATGGCGATGTCCCACGGCGTCGGGTTGCCGGCCTCCAGGTAGGCGACGAATTCCTTGCCGTAGGCCTCGTTGTTGTCGTTCCAGGTCTCCGAGTACGTGGTGTTGATGCCGGTCTCGTCCTGGAAGCGGTCGATGGTGCCGACCTCGCCGTCCTCGGTGATGTCGATGTACTCGGTCCAGTTGATGATCTTGAGCTCCGACGCCCCGTTGCCGAGGCCGGCCCCCACCTCGCCCCCGCCGGCCTCCGTGGTGCCCCCCGACCCACCGCCGCCGCCGCTGCTCCCGATGCTCGAGAGGGCGACCGCGCCGAGCGCGCCGGCAGCCACCACGCCGCCGCCGATCAGGAGCTTGCGGCGGCCCATCGACGGCGGGGGCGGCGGGACGACCTTCGCCGCCGGCTCCTCGCCGTCGGCCGCGGCACCGTCCGGCGGGACGTCGTCGTCGGCGTCGAGGGCGCCGGCCATGGTGGCCTCGACCTCGTCGAAGTCGGTGCCGGTGGCGCCGACGATGGCCGTGCGGCCGGGCAGGACGAAGGGGGCGTCGGCGGGCCAGGTGAGGGTGACCAGGTTCCCGGGCCGGGTCAGGTCGGTGACGTGGTCGGGGTCGACCGACACCGTGATCTCGGTCTCGGCATCGAGGTCGACGATCAGCCGGATCTCCGAGCCCTGGTAGATGACGTCCTGGATCTCGCCCACGAACGAGCGGCCCGGCACCGTCTCGCCGTCGTTGGGGACCAGGCGCTCGGGCCGGATCATCACCGTGACGTCACCGCCCGGCTCGACGCCGGAGGTCGCCGGCACGTCGACGCTGGCGCCCATGGCCAGGTCGACCTTGGCCCCCTTGTCGAGGGCGGACCCGGCCGCGACCCGACCCGGCAACAGGTTGGCCGAGCCGATGAAGCCAGCCACGAAGATGCTGGCCGGGGCGTCGTAGATCTCCGACGGGGTACCGATCTGCTCGACCCGGCCCCGGCTCATCACCGCGATCCGGTCGCTCATCGTCAGGGCCTCGCCCTGGTCGTGGGTGACGAAGACGAAGGTGATGCCGACCTCGCGCTGGATGCGCTTGAGCTCGATCTGCATCGCCTCGCGGAGCTTGAGGTCGAGGGCGGCGAGGGGCTCGTCGAGCAGGAGCGCCACCGGCATGTTGACCAGGGCCCGGGCCAGGGCGACCCGCTGCTGCTGACCGCCGGAGAGCTGCACCGGTCGGCGGGCCGCGAACTCGGCCAGCTTGACGACGTCGAGCATCTCCATGGCCCGGCGCCGGGCCTCCCCCGACGGCACCTTCTTCGACCGCAGCCCGAAGGCCACGTTGTCGACGATGTTCATGTGGGGGAACAGGGCGTACTGCTGGAAGACCGTGTTGACGTTCCGCTTGTGGGGCGGGACGTTGGAGACGTCGGTGCCCTCCAACAGCACGGCCCCGGAGGTCGGCTGCTCGAAGCCGGCGATCATCTTCAGCAGGGTCGTCTTGCCGCACCCCGACGGCCCGAGCAGCGAGAAGAACTCGCCCGCCCGGATGGCGAAGTCGGCATGCTCGACGGCGACGTAGCTGCCGAACACCTTCCGTACGTCCCGGAGGACGACGGCGTCGCCCGCAGGTGCGGTCACGTCAGGCCCTGGCTCGGTCATGGGTCGGGTCTCCCTCTCAGTCGACGCCCCAGGCGTAGGTCTGCTTGACCAGCTTGAGGTAGGTGAGGATCTCGGTGCCGACGACGCCGGGGGCGGTGCGGACCACCTCGACGAGGTCGAGCAGGGCGCCGGGGTCGGCGGCCACGACCTCGACGAGGAGGTCGTAGCGACCGGCGGTGACCACCACGTACTCGACCTGGGGCACCTCGGCCACGGCGTCGGCCGCGGCCCGCACGTTGCCCTGGACGGTCACGCCCACCATGGCCTGGAGGCCGAGGCCGAGCATGGCCGGGTCGGTGACGGCGACGACCTGCATCACGCCCCGTTCGGTGAGCCGCTGGACCCGCTGGCGAGCCGCGGCCTGCGAGAGCCCGACGGCCGGCCCGAGCTTGGAGTACGGGGTCCGCCCGTCGGCCTGGAGGGCCCTGATGATCGCCTTGTCGACCTCGTCGAGGTCGACGACGGCCGAGTCGGTCCGCTCGCTCACCGGGTCTCGAGCTCCTTCCAGGCCTCCAGGAGCGTCTCGCGGATGATGGCGGCCATCTCCTCGAACTCCTCGGGCCCGCACACGAGCGGCGGGGCCAGCTGGATCACCGGGTCGCCCCGGTCGTCGGCCCGGCAGATCAGCCCGTTCTCCAGCAGGCGACGCGACAGGAAGCCCCGGATGAGCCACTCGCACTCGTCCTCGGTGAACGGCCGCCCGCCGTTGGACATCTCGATCCCGTAGAAGAAGCCCATCCCCCGGACCTCCTTGACGATCGGGAGGTCGAGCAGGGAGTCGAGGGCCGTGCGGAACTCGCCCTCCAGGGCGCGGGCGCGGCCGGGCAGGTCCTCGGCCTCCATCACGTCGAGGTTGGCGAGGGCGACCGCACAGCTGACCGGGTGACCGCCGAAGGTGATGCCGTGGAGGAACGAGGCGGTCGGCTCCAGGAAGGGCTCGGCGATGCGGTCCGACACCAGCAGGCCACCGAGCGGCGCGTACCCCGAGGTCACCCCCTTGGCGAAGGTGAGCATGTCGGGCTGGTAGCCGAGCCGGCTCGACCCGAACCAGTCCCCGATGCGACCGAAGGCGCAGATCACCTCGTCGCTGACCAACAGCACGCCGTGGCGGTCACAGATCTCCCGGACCTTCTGGAAGTAGCCGTCGCCGGCGACGAAGCAGCCCCCGGCGTTCTGCACCGGCTCCAGGAAGACCGCGGCGACGGTCTCGGGGCCCTCCTCCACGATGACCCGCTCGATGGCCTCGGCGCACTGGAGCGTGCACGGGCCGCCGCCGCAGCCGGGGCAGCTCTGGGCGTTGCTGATCGGGACGTGGCGGGCCAGCCCGTTGAGCATCGGGCGGAAGGGCTCCTTGATCGCCTCCAGGCCGGTGATGTTCAGGGTGGCGAGGGTGGCGCCGTGGTACGCGGTCTGGCGGGCGACGACCTTCACCCGGTCGGGGTAGCCCATCGCCAGCCAGTACTGGCGGGCCAGCTTCCAGGCGGCGTCGACGGCCTCGGCCCCGCCGGTGGTGAGGAAGACCCGGTTGAGGTCGCCGGGCGCCTTAGCCGCCAACCGGGCCGCCAGCTCGATGCTGGCCGGGTGGGCGTAGGTCCACAGCGGGAAGTAG
>CAYQGF010000333.1:0-4648 GCA_964416885.1 uncultured Iamiaceae bacterium | reverse complement strand
GAACGGCCCGCGTCGGGCCTATCCGCTGGCTTCGGGGAAGTGGATGGCGTTGGCCTGCTCGAAGGCGTCGGGGTCGGCCAGGACGACCGGGACGCCCGCCGGGCGGGCCCGCTGGAGCTCGTTGGCCACGGTCTCGCACGTCCCCTGGTGGGTGCTGTAGGTGCCCGACCACACCAGCCAGATGTCGCGGCCCGCGCCGCGCTCCAGGGCCTCGGCCACGAACGCCTCCGGCGTGACCTGGGCGAGCCGCTCGGCGTAGTCGACCCAGTCGACCAGCTCCGGGCGCTCGAAGCGGGGGAAGGTGGCGATGTCGGCGTCGTCGGGCAGCTCCCGGCCCAGGGCCGGGCCGAGCTGGTCGGGGCAGACGAGCACCAGCGGCCCGTCGGCACCGACCGGACCGGCCGCCTCGATGGCCCGGGCGACCTCGCGGGACTGGGAGCGGGGGTTGGTGATGGCGGCCCGCAGGCCGGAGACGGCGCCCAGCACCAGGACCACCGCCAGGGCCACCCGGAACGCCAGCGGCCCACCGATCCGGGCCACGCCCACCCCGGCCAGGACCAGCACGAGGGGCGCCACCACCGAGAAGTACCGGGTGGCGTAGGCGGCATCGGCGACGTACGAGGCGGCCCCGGCGACGAGGAGGGTGGCCGCGACGACGAAGGCGAGCCGGCGCACCGGCGGCCGGGTGCGCAGGTCGATCTCGACGATGGTGCCCCGGCCCGGGGCACCGGCCAGGCCCAGGGCGGCCAGCACGACCAGGGCCATCGTGAGCAGGACGGCCTCCCCCGCCGTGCCCCCGCCGAGGTCGACCAGCGACGTGGCCAGGACCTCCGGGGGCAGGGACGGCTCGGCCCACGGCGTGCCGGTGTGGGCCGACTGGTACAGCAGGGTCGGCACCCAGGGCAGGAACAGCAGCCCGCCCGCCACCAACGCCCCGGCGACGAGCAACGACGACCGCCGGCGCTCGGTGGCCCCGGCCCGGTGGGCGTGGGCGGCCCGGGCCAGCACGCCGAGCCCCGACGCGAGGGTGAGCCACACCCCCCAGTAGTGGGTCCAGAGGAGGGCGCCGGTGAGGACCGCCAGGCCGACCAGACGGCCCACGGTCGGCTGCCGCAGCGCCCGGTCGGCGACGAGCCAGCCACCGAGCGCCAGGACCATCACGATCTCGTACATCCGGGCCTCGGTGGAGTACCGGAGCACGTACGGGTTGAGGGCGACGAGCAAGGTCGCGGCCCACGCCGCCCGGCGCCCGCCGAGCCGCCCGGCGGCCACGAAGGCGAGGGGCAGGAGGACCAGGCCGGCCAGCCCCGACAGCAGGCGGACCGCCACGTCGCCGTCCCCCACCAGGTCCTGCCAGACGTGGAGGACCACGTAGTAGAGCGGCGGGTGGCCGTCGTGGCGCAGGGCATCGGGGATGTCCCGGATCGGGAGGGCCGCGATGTTGGAGCTCAACGCCTCGTCGAGCCACAGCGGGGAGCGCTGCAGGACCCGGAGGACGGCGCCGACGACGGCGACGGCGGCGAGGCCGACGAGGTCGAGGGCGCGGCCGCCCGGCCAGGGCAGCGCCACCACGTCGACCGCGGGCCACGGGGGCCGGGCCGCATCGCCGCCGGCCCGCTCGGGGCGTTCCGTCACGAGACGGCGGGGGTGGGGCCGGGCGCCACGGCCTCGCCGCCGGTGTCGTCCGGCTCGGGGAGGTCGTCGGGCCCGCCCGCCGCGGCGATGGCGTCAGCGCCGGCCAGCAGGCGCCGCAGGGCCAGCACGGCCACCCCGTACACGCAGAGGGCGACGACCATCACGGCGCGGAAGCCGAACGTCATCGACAGCAGGGTGGTGAGCACCGACCCGATCACCGAGGCGAAGCCGTTGACCGCCCAGCCCCACGCCACGTACTCGCGCGACAGGCTGGTCATGCGGGCGACGGCGCCGAGCCCGAAGGGCATGAACATCCCCAGACAGAGCCCGAGGGGCGCCATCACGAGGAAGGCGATGACCACCCGGAGGCCCAGGCTCAGGCCGAACAGCGAGTCGATGACCGAGGGCAGCGCCAGCTCGTAGAAGGCCGTGAGCGCCGCGAGCGCGCCGAGCACCCCGACGGCGACCGGCCAGCCCCGGGGGACGAGCCGCTCGCTGAGCAGGGCGCCGATGCCGGTGAAGATCAGGATCGACGCCAGGGTGACCGTCAACGAGTACGTCGGGTAGCCGAGGAACAGCGTCAGCCGCTGGATCAGGGTGATCTCGAAGAAGAGGAACCCCATCCCGAGGCAGGCGAAGTAGAGGGCCGAGGTGCCCTTGTACGGCAGCGTCCTCCAGTCCTTCCGGATGGCCAGGAACGGCACGATCAGGAACACGAGCGCGAACAGCGCGGCGATCCCGAGGAGCAACAGGAGGACGCGCTCGCCGATGCCGCTCTCGGGGTCGAGCGTCTGGAGCGTGCTCAGCGGCTCGTCGAGCTCACGGGCGACGGTCTGCGGCCGCTTGAAGTTCCAGAAGTACGGGTTGTCGTCGGTGATCGGGTCGACGTCGTAGGCGTAGGCGCGGTACCACTCGCTCAGCTCGTCGTCGGGCAGGTTGAGGATGTTGCCCACCGGGGTGCCGTCGTTGGGCTGGCCGGGGACGTGGCGCAGGGTCACCCCGACGCCGAGGCCGTCGTCGGAGACGGCCGAGGCCATGAAGTCGAGCTGGGCCTGGAAGCGGGCCACCTCTTCGTCGGTGAACGGCGAGGCCTTCACCAGGATCGTCGAGTAGACGGTGCCACCGATGTCGCCGGCGGGGCTGGTGGCCACCATCACGTGGCTCGCCGGGTCGTCGATGCCCCGCTCGGCGAGGGCCCGGCGCACCACGCTGAGGTAGCGGGCGGTGCGGTAGGGCCGGTCCTGGTAGCTGACCTCGGCGAACTGGGTGGCGAGGATGCCGTTCGGCGTGAGCTTGTCGAGCGAGGCCGACACCGCGTCGGAGGTGTACAGGTAGCTCTCGGCCAGCACGAAGGCCCCCGAGCTCGCCGCGTTCGAGGCCGCGTAGCTGTCGGGGGCCGGGAACCACACCAGGTCGAAGGCGTCGTCGCTGCGCTCGATGAACGACCGTCCGTCGCCCAGCTCGTAGTTGACCTGGGGCTGGTAGGCGACCCGGCCCGAGTAGTCCGCGTAGTCCTCGCGCAGGTACCGGTAGGTGACCGGGTTGAGCTCGATGGCGTCGATGTGACCGGCCCGGAAGGCCAGCGAGGTCAGGATCTCGTTGCCGCCGGCGGCCCCGACGATCACCACCCGACCGGGGCCGTCGTCGTCCTCGAAGGAGTCGTCGAGCACGGCGAACGGGAGGGCGCGGGCGTCGGCGATGTACTTGTCGTCGAGGCTGGCGATGTCGCCGTCCCAGGCGTGGATGCTCGAGCCGATCAGGCCGTCGTGGTGCAGCACCACGTTCTGGCCGTCGGGGCTGACCTCGGCGTCGACCCGGAAGATCGGGCTCCACGCCCACCGGTCGACCTCGTCGGAGTCCGGCGACTGCTTCCCGGCATCGGCGATCACGTGGACGCTGTCGATGCCGATCACGGCGATCGCCAGCACGATCGCCAACACCCCGGCCGGGGCGAGGTGGGTCAACGAACGGCCGCGGGCCGACGAGCGACCGAGGGTCAGCGAACGGCCCAGCGCCACCAGGGCCAGGACCAGCCCGGCGAGCATGATCGTCCGGGGCGGCCCCCACGCCCGGAGCATGAACACGACGACGGCGCAGGCCAGGCCGGCCCCGATCAGGTCGGCGAAGTAGAGCCGTCCGATGCCGTCGGTCCGCCGGCCGAAGAAGGTCGAGATGATCACGCCCACCATGGCGAACGGGGCGAAGAGGGCCAGGCACACGACCACCAGCAGGGCCAGGTTCTTGAACGACGTGCCGGTGCCGTACTGCCAGATGTTGCCGACGTTGACCGGCGTCCACGCCACCACGACGTAGCCGACCAGGGTCAGGAGGGCCGCGGCCCCCGAGCACACGGCGATGACCCGGGACAGCGGTGCCTCCCGCAGCCGGGGCGAGAGGGCGACGGCCACGCCCCCGGCCCCGATGCCGAGCAGGGCCAGGCCGATGATCAGGTACGTGTAGTAGTAGAAGAACTTGTAGGAGAAGACCCGCGTGTAGCTGATCTCCAGCAGCAGGCCGGCGCCCGCCACGAAGAACATGTCGACGAGGTCGTGGCGGGGGATCGGTCGGCGCGGGATGGCCGTCCCGCCCGTCTCCGGCGGGGCGGCGGGCGTCTCGGGCGCGTCGGGGCTCATGGTCCCGCCGACAATAGGAGGTGGGGCCCCCGTCTCCGGGGGTCACCGGGGCCGCGCCGCATCGGCCCTGGCCCCGGGGCCGGGTTCCGGGTCGCCCCACCCCGGCCAGGTACCCTCCCACAGCCCCCTCGATGACGAGAGAGACCCTTCGCCTGATGACCGACACGTCCGCCGCGCCCGACGACACCACCCCCCTCCCGCGCCCCCGCGACGTGGTCGTCATCGGGGCCGGCCCCGCCGGCCTGACCGCCGCCTACCAGCTCCACAAGCACGGTGTCGCCTCGACCATCCTCGAGGCCGACGACATGGTGGGCGGCATCTCCCGCACCGCCCAGCGTGACGGGTGGCGCTTCGACATCGGCGGCCACCGCTTCTTCACC
>CAYQGF010000332.1:0-4659 GCA_964416885.1 uncultured Iamiaceae bacterium | reverse complement strand
GCCGGGTCGTCGCCGTCCTCCAGCCACCGGAACGGGTCGGGCACCAGGTGCCCGAGGAGCACGTCGGTCGGCCCGTCGGCCCGGGTGACCGGCGGGGCCGGGACCTCCACCGGCGGGGTCAGGTGCCGGGCTGGGGCTGGGGGGTGGCCTCGGGCTCGGTGCCCTTGGCCAGGTCGGGGCCGGTGGCGGTGCCGGTCGTCGGGGCCTCGTCGCCGCCGAGCCCGAGCTCGGCCCGCATCTTGGCCAGGCGGGCCTGGGCCTCGCTGTTCTGCGCCGCATGCTCGATCTCGGCCATCCGGCCCTCGACCGACTGGCCCTGGAGCTCGGACATGCCCTTGGCCCGGGCGTGGCGCTCCTCGATCTTGTCGCGGATCTCGTTGAACGTCGGGACGTCCTCGCCGACGGTGGCCGACAGCGATGCCATCGCCGTGTTCATCTGCTCCTGCATCTTGGCCTGCTCGAGCTGGCTCAGGAGCTTCTGCTTCTCGGCCAGCTTCTTCTGGAGGAGCATGCCGTTCTGGGCCACGGCGGCCTTGGCCTGGTCGCTGGCCTGCGCCCCGGAGAGCACCATGGCCTTGAGGTCCTCGACCTCGGCCTCGACCGCGATCAGCTGGTTGGCGATGGCCTCGGCCGCGGAGGTGTACTCGGCCGCCTTGGTCGCGTCGCCGGCCTTGGAGGCCTCCTCGGCCATGAGGATCGCCTGCCGGGCCTGGCCGTTCAGCTTCTCGAGCTGTTCCATGGCCCGGTTGAGCCGGCTCTCGCTCAGCTTCTGCTGGGCGATGACGTTGGCGGCCTGCTCGGTGAGGGTGCGGTGGTTCTGCTGGGCCTCGGCGATGGCCTGCTCGAGCTGGATCTTCGGATCGGCCTTCTCGTTGAACTTCTGGTTGGCACCCGCCGTCAGGTACTTCCAGAAGCGCCGCATCAGCTTGATCATGCGAGCGAGTGTACCGATGCCCCGAGGGCCGGTCGTCGGCAGTCCGCCCTACGGGCGACCGAGGCGGCCCAGCGGCCCGGGCAGCCGACCGGCGAGACCGGCGTCGCGCACCACCCCGAAGCCGAGGGCGGCCACCGCGTACACCAGGAGCCCGACCGGCACGCTGGCGACGATGCCGACGGCCAGGAGCTGGGGGTCGGCGCCGACGACCACCTCGATGACCGCGACGACGGCGACGGCCATGGCCCCGGCCGCGAGGAGGGCGCGGATCAGGGTGGACACGAACCCGCCGATGTCGAAGCCCGGGGGGAGCCGGCGGAGCAGGACCGCGAGGGCGATGGCCGCTGCCGCGATGTAGGCCAGCGAGTAGCTCACGGTCAGCCCGACGAGCAGGGGGAGGGCGATGGTGAGGATCACCGCCAGCACGATGTTGATCACGTTCTCGACGGCGTTGATCCAGAACGGTCGGCGGGTGTCGCGGACGGCGTAGAAGCCCCGCAGCACGAAGAGGTACACCGAGAACCCGAGGAGCCCGGGGGCGAAGCCGGCGAGGGCGCGGGCGACGTCGAGGCGGGTCGAGTCCTGGAACAGGGTGGCGTCGGCGCCGTGGCGGATGACGAGCATCGCGATGGTGAAGTAGCCGACCGCGGCCGGGACCATCACCGTAAGGAGCAGGCGCAGGCCCTGGAGCAGCCGGGCGTGGAAGGCGGGCCACCGCTCCCGGACCGCCTCCTTGGCCAGGTCCGGCTCGAAGGTCGTCATCAGCGAGACGGCCAGCAGGCCATGGGGGAGCTGGAAGAAGATGAAGCCGGTCTGGTAGCTCCGCACGGTGCCCGAGTCGTTGAAGGCGAGCACCAGCACGGTCTGGGCCGCGACCTGGTTGGCGATCACGTAGCCCAGGGTCCAGCCCGACAGCCGGGCCGTGGCCCGCACCGCCGGGTGGCGCCACGAGGGCCGGAACTTGATCCGCACCCCGGACCGGTGCAGCGCCGGCAGCAGGGCCAGGGCCATGGCGGCGATGCCGGTCGTGGTGCCGAGGCCGAGCAGCAGGAGGACGGCGTGGTTGTCGTCGACCTCCGGCAGGGTGAGCTGGCCCCGGCCGCCGAGCCGGGCCGCCACCACCAGGACGCTGATCACCACCAGGTTGTTGACGATCGGGACCCACGACGCCGCGAAGAAGCGGTGGCGGGAGTTCAGGATGGCCGAGCCCATGGCGACCAGGCCGTAGAAGAACACCTGGGGGGCGAACAGGAGGCTCAGGTAGATCCCGACCCGCAGGAACTGGCTGGCGTCGACGTCGCTGTCGATGTTGGAGCGGTAGAGCAGGATCAGCAGCGGCGCCACCAGCAGGGCGACCAGCGTCAGCAGGAAGAGGGTGACGACGACGGTCGACACCACGGCGCTGGTGGCTTCCTCGTCGTCCTCCTCGAGGTGCTTGGTGAACAGCGGGACGAGGGTGGCGGTGAGGATGCCGCCGAGGATCAGCTCGTAGATGATGTTCGGGGTGTTGTTGGCCACCAGGTAGGCGTCGGCCAGGCTGCGGGAGAGCAGGTACACGGCGAGCAGCCGGCCCACGCCGGTGGCCCGCGACAGGGCGGTGCCGGCCGCGACGACCAGGTTGTCCTTGAGCAAGCGGCGCCCGGTCCGGGCCGGGGCGTCGTCGTCGCCGGTGGTGTCGGCCGTCGGCCCGGTGGCGGCCGCGGCGCCGCCTCGGGGCTGGCGGGGCGGCGGCGGGCCGATCCGGGGGCCGCTCGCCGCCGGGGCCGGGGCCCGGGTGGCGATGCGGACCGTGTCGTCGCCGTCACCCTCGTCGCCGCCGTCGACCGCGGTGCCCGACCGGGCCCGGGCGACCTCGGACGCCCTCGGCCTCGAGCGGGGGTCACGGGGTGGAGGCGCGCCGATCACCACCGCCGGCGTGTCGGCGAAGGTGCCCTGGGCCGCGCCCTCGGCCGCGGCCGCGAGCGACTCCCGGCGGGCCTCGTCGGCCCGGGCGCCGAGGTCGGCGACGTCGCCGAGGACCTCGGACCAGTGCGGCTTCTCGTCGCGCTCGGTCACGCGGTCCGGCTGCCCGGGTCGGGAGGCGTCGGGGCCGGCATCGGCGAGGGCGAGCCACCGGCCGCGCCCGCTTCCTCCAACGCCGCTCGCAGCGACTCCATCTCCCCGACGATGCCGTCGACCTCGCCGTCGACCGCCGAGGCGTGGGTGGCGTCGACGCTGCCGCTCGACAGCTCGATCGCCCGGGTCACGGCCTCGTCGAGGCGGGCGTCGAGCAACCGCAGGGTGTTGACCGTGTCCTCGATCACCCGGTCCATGCGGTCGGCCGATGCCCGCTGGGCCCGGAGGGCCTCGACGGTCTGGGCGGCGCGGGGGTCGTGGGAGCCGGCCGCGATGGCCTCGGCCTGGGCCAGCTCGGCGTCGATGGCGGCGGCGTCGATGCTCCGGCGGGCGGCCATGAGGTTGTGGCCCCGGCGGGCGACCCCCCACGTCTCGTCCACGCCGTCGTCGAGGCGGGACGCGATCTCGTCGAGCCGGTCCCGCAGCGGCCCGCGGTCCATGGTGCGGACCGCCTCGTCGAAGCGGCGCCGGGCGGACAGGGCGTCGGACACGAAGCGACGCCACGGCTCGTCGACGGCGAAGGGGTCGATGCGGGGGGAGCCGTCGCGGGGGACCGCGGCCAGGACCCGTCCGCCGTAGGCCGCTCCGCCGAGCACGGCCCCGACGGCCGCGGCCCCGAGGACGGGGAGCGAGAGCGGGGCGGTGGCGACGATGCCGACCGCAGCGGCCACGCCTGCCAGCAGGATGGAGCTCGGCGCGGTCACGGCCCGGGCGACCGGCGGGGACCAGAAGCGGTCGCGGAAGCTGCGCCGGGCCACGTCAGAAGTTGCTGACCACGTTGGCGAAGACGCGGTCGATCGTGGCCGGGTCGCTGGCGTCGTAGACCGTGGAGTTGCTGGCCTCGGCGATGCGGCGCAAGGTGTCCCGGTCGGCGGCGCTGCCGTAGGCGATCGGGAAGATCCGGATCGGCTTGGCCAGCTCGCTGGCCGAGTTGGTGCGGAGGCTGGTGATGAGCTCCTCCAACTGCTGCTCGTCGTCGGAGGAGTTCAGGTCCTCGTTCACCCCGTCGCTCAGGATCACGATGGCGTTGATGCGGTTGGGGTCGTAGGCCTCGACCGCCTCGTCGAAGGTGGCCTGGGTGACCTCGTAGAGCGGCGTGCCGCTGCGGGGGAACTGCTCCTCGATGGCCCGGCGGAGCTGCTCCCGGTTGGCGCTGATCGGCTCGGGCGGGGCCAGGTCGACGAAGGACTCCGAACCGTCGCCCAGGCCGGTGGTGAAGATGCGCAGGCCGACCTGGTCGTCGTCCTTGAACTGGGCCAGGGCCCGGATGGCGGCCTGCTTGGCCAGGTCGAGCTTCGAGGCGGAGCTGCCGGGCACGGCCGGGTCGCCCATCGAGGCCGAGACGTCGAGGACGATGGTCACCCGGGCGCTCTTGCGCTGCTCGTCCCACCGGTCGAGGAGGTCGACGATGACGTCGGGGGCGGGCGTCTCCAGCAGGGTCGCGGGCTGCTCGGGGTCGACGCCGAGGTCCGGGGTGATCGGCGCGCCGACCGCGACGTCGGGGTTGCCGGGCCGGAAGCCGTACTCCAGCACCCGACCCTGGTTCTCCGGCGTCGACACGAAGGCCTGGAACGCCTCGGCCGCCTCCCGCTCCTCGTCGGACACCCACT
>CAYQGF010000331.1:0-4693 GCA_964416885.1 uncultured Iamiaceae bacterium | reverse complement strand
CCCGAGAGCCCGGCGGCGACGAGGGTGGCCTCCTGGAGCGACAGCTCGGCCTCGGCCAGCGCCGCGACCGACTCGGCGCCGGCCCGGTCGCCGTAGCGGGCGAGGGCCTCGTCCTCCACCGTGCGGCTGATCACGGCCGACAGGACGAAGGACACGACGAGGATCACCGCCAGCAGGACGCCGGCCACGCTGGTGCCGATCCGTCCGGGGATGGTGTGCCGCCCGGCGACGACCAGCGCCCCGCCCATCACGGCGGCGGCGACCAGGAGGAGGGGCTCGGCGCCCGGTCCGGCCCCCAGGACGTCGACCCCGCGGGCCTCGAGCACCGAGGCGACGACCAGCAGCGCCAGCCCGGCGAGGAGGACCGGCCGGCCGACCCGGCTCCCGGCCCAGCGCAGGGCGCCGAGGGCGACGATGGCGCCGCCGGCGCACCGCACCGCGGCCAGGGCGACGGGTTCGTCGGCCCGGTCGATCGTGAGGGACCCCACGCTGAACGACACCAGGGCGAGGATGCCGAAGCCGGCGACCAGGAGGACCCGCGCCGCCCGGTCGAGGCCCAGCAGCCCGTCCCGCAGCGACAGCCCCATCCCGGCGACCGCCACCGTGAACAGGGTCAGCTCGGCCGCCAACTGGACGAGCGTCGCGGTCGTCGTCACCCGTCCTGCCCCCCGCTCGGGACAGCCCTCACGGGCGACGGACCTCCGCCGGGCGCCACCGAATGCTCCTAGCGCCCGCCGCCGGTGTCGAGCTCGAGAGCGTTGCCCCCGACGGCAGCCAGGGCGTCGAGGGCGTCGTCGAGGTCCTCGACGCCCACCACCTCGACGTCGGAGGCCGCGAAGCGCCGGGCCTGGGCCGCCTCGGCCGCCGGGACGATCAGGAGGTCGGCGTCGGTGCCGTTGGCCGCCACCGTCTTCTGGGCCACCCCGCCGACCTCGCCGACGGAGCCGTCGGGCTGGATCGTGCCGGTGACGGCGACGACGTGGCCGCCCGTCAGCGAGCCCTCGGTGAGCACGTCGAGGATGCCGAGGGTGAGGGCCAGGCCGGCGCTCGGCCCGCCGACGTTGTCGGTGTCGATCTGCACCGGGAACGGCAGGATGTAGCGCAGGTCGCGGGTGAACACCTGCATCACGCCGAGCAGCGCCCGGTCGGCATCCTCGGGGTCGGCGATCATCTCGACCGGCTCGGTGTGCTCCTCGTCGGCCTCACCTCGCTCGAAGGTGACCTCCACGGTGTCGCCCGGCTGGTGCGCGGCCAGCAGGGCCCGGAGCTCGACATCGGTGGGCGTGGCCTCCCCGTCGACGGCGGTGATCACGTCGAAGGGCTGGAGCACCTCGGCCGCCGGTGTGTCGGCGATGAGCCCGCCGAGGACCGCTCCGGTGCCCTCGGTGGCGACCTCGTAGCCGAGGTGCTCGAGGGCGACCTTCGCCGCGAGCTCCTGGGACAACGCCATCTCCTGGACGCTGGCCTCCCGGTTCTCCTGGCCGGTCAGGCCCCGGAGGATGAGGTCGCGCGGGTAGACGTCCTGGTCGGCGCGGAGCCAGCCCCAGAGCGCCTCGGCGTAGCCCAGCCGTCGCGAGGCCCCTCGCAGGGAGACGGTGAGGAACAGCACGTCGCCGTCCGGCTCGTAGGTCTCGGTGCCGGGGATCGTGATGGCGCCCTGCGTCGAGGTGGCCGAGCCGGGGGCGTAGACGACGTACGGGGCCCGGACGATGCCGCCGGCCCCCACCGCGGTGACGGTGAGGAGGAGCAGGGCACCGAGCACCTTCCAGATCGGATGCCAGCGGAGCCGCACCCGGCCCGGGAGGGGCGGCGCCGGTGGGGCGGGCGCCGCCGGGGGAACGGTGCCCGGGGGCGGGGCGGCGGGGTCGAGCGGCGGCGCCGGCAGGGACGGGTCCACGATGGCTTGAAGGATGCCAGACACCGGCCCGCGGGACGCCCTCGCCACCTCGGGTGTGGTCGACTGGGGCCGTGGACGCAGCGGCGATCGAGCGGCGGGCGAGGATGGCCGAGGCCGGGCACCGGGGCGACCTCGCGACCGCCCGGACCGGGCTGACCGACCCGGACCCGGGGGTGCGGGCGACCGCGCTCGGAGCCCTCCGGCGGGCGGGGGCGCTCGACGCCGCGGCGGTGGAGACCTCCGTCGCGGACCCGGACCCGGCGGTGCGACGCCGGGTTGCCGAGGAGGTCGCGGCTGCCGGCGGTGTGCCCTCGGTGAGCCTGTTGGGCCTGCTGGCCGACGACGACGCCACCGTGGTCGAGGTCGCGGCCTGGGCCGCGGGGGAGCTCGACCCGCCCGAGCCCGGGGCCGTCGAGCGGCTGGCGGCCCTGGTCACCGGGCACGACGACGCCCTCGTCCGGGAGGCCGCGGTGGCGGCCCTCGGGGCCATCGGCGACGAGAGCGGGCTGCCCGCCGTCCTGGCCGGGGCCCGGGACAAGGCCACCGTCCGCCGGCGGGCCGTCATCGCGCTGGCCGCCTTCGAGGGCCCCGATGTCGACGCCGCGCTCCACCATGCCCTCGACGACCGGGACTGGCAGGTCCGCCAGGCCGCCGAGGACCAGCTCCGCTGACGCGGACGACATCTCGGCGGTCGCTCGGCGCGACGCAGCCCGGCTGGGCCACAGCAGCACCACCCTCTACGTTGCGACCGATGAGCGCGCACGACGAGTGGGTGGCGCGGGACCGGGCCGTGGTGTGGCACGGCTTCACGCAGATGGCGGCCTACGCCGACAACCGGCCGGTGATCGTCGACCGGGCCGAGGGCCGCGAGGTCATCGACGTCGACGGGCAGCGCTACCTCGACGCCATCTCGTCCCTGTGGGTCACCACCCTCGGGCATCGGGTCCCCGAGCTCGACCGGGCGGTGCGGGACCAGCTCGACAAGGTCGCCCACACCACCCTCCTCGGCAACGGCAACACCGCGGCGGTCGAGCTGGCCGAGGCCCTCGCGCCGCGGGTGCCGCTCGACGACCCCCGCTTCCTGTTCGCGTCCGACGGCGCCGCCGCGGTCGAGCAGGCCCTCAAGGTCGCCTTCCAGTCGTGGACCAACCAGAGCGTCACCACCAGGACGCAGTACCTGGCCTTCGGCGGGGCCTACCACGGCGACACCATCGGCTCGCTGGCCGTCGGCGACGGCGGGTTCGGCACCGACGTCTTCGACCCGCTCCGCTTCCCGTGCCTCCGGGCCCCGGGCCTCGACCAGAGCGACGGCGTCGCCATCGCCGTCGGCATGATCACCGCCCACGCCGACACCCTGGCCGCGGTCGTGCTCGAGCCGCTGGTGCAGGGCGCGGCGGGCATCCGCACCCACTCCCCCGACGCCCTGCGGGCCGTGGCCGACGCCTGCCGGGAGCACGGCGTGCTGCTGATCGCCGACGAGGTCGCCACCGGGTTCGGCCGCACCGGCACCCTGTTCGCCTGCGAGCAGGCCGGCGTCCGCCCCGACCTGATGTGCCTCGGCAAGGGGATCACCGGCGGCTACCTGCCGATGGCCGCCACCGTCGCGGCCGGGCCGGTGCACCGGGCCTTCGAGGGCGCCGACCTCTCGGAGAAGACGCTGTACCACGGGCACTCCTACGGCGGGAACGCCCTCGCCGCCGCGGTCGCCCTCCGCCACCTGGAGCTGCTCGACGAGTGGGACGTGCTCGCCAACGTGCGCGCCCGGGGCGAGCAGCTCGCCGCCGGGCTGGCCGAGCGGGTCGCCGGGCGGCCCGCCGTGAAGGAGGTCCGCAGCCTCGGGCTGATGGCCGGCATCGAGCTGGCCCCGCCGACCGAGGGCCTGCGCTGGGGCCGGAAGGTGTCGGCCGCCTGCGTCGACCGGGGCGTCCTGATCCGCCCGCTGGGCGACGTCGTGGTCACCGTCCCCATGCTCACCAGCACCGCCGAGGAGGTCGACCGCATCGTCGCCACCCTCGCCGACGCCATCGAGGAGGCCTGTGCCTGACACCCGCCGGGCCCGCCCCTCCCCCGTACTGGGGATGATCCCGGTGGCGGGGGCAACCGGGATCGTCCCCAGTTCGCCGAGGGGTCGTCCGAGCCGTGGCTGACGGGACGGCCGGCGGCTGGGGCGCACGCGTCGAGGGCCGGCTGGCGGCGATCCGGGCCGAGGGCCGGTGGCGGAGCCTCCGCGCCTTCGACGCCCTGGGCCCGACCGGCACGCTGCCCGACGGCACGACGGTCACGTCCTTCGCCAGCAACGACTACCTCGGGCTCTCGGCCCACCCGGCCGTCGTGGCCGCCGCCCACGACGCCCTCGACCGGTGGGGCACCGGGGCGACGGCGTCCCGGCTGGTCGTCGGCTCCCGCCCGGCCCACGACGACCTGGAGGCCGACCTGGCGACGTGGAAGGGCACCGAGGCCGCCCTCGTGTTCCCCACCGGCTACGCCGCCAACGTCGGGGCCCTCACCGCGCTGGCCGGGCCCGGCACCCGCATCCTGAGCGACGCCCTCAACCACGCCTCGATCGTCGACGGCTGCCGCCTGGCCCGGGGCGACCTGACCGTCGTGCCCCACGCCGACCTCGATGCCCTGGCCACCGCCCTGGCCGACGACGACCGCCCGACCGTCGTCGTCACCGACAGCGTCTTCTCGATGGACGGCGACGCCGCCGACCTCGACGCCCTGGCCGAGCTGTGCGCCCGACACGGCGCCGCCCTGGTGCTCGACGAGGCCCACGCCGTGCTCGGCCCCGACCTG
>CAYQGF010000330.1:0-4706 GCA_964416885.1 uncultured Iamiaceae bacterium | reverse complement strand
CCTCCAGTCCCACTACGCCCGGCGCGACATCGCCCAACGGCTGGAGCTGACCGCGTCGGTCAACCACCTCCCCGCCGACCTGGCGGCCTCGCTCGACGGCCGGGACGCCACGCTCTTCGGCCTCCACCCGCCCTTCTTCTACGACGGCTGACGCCCTCCTACGACGGCGAGGTGTCGGGCGGGGCGTCGAGCCCGGGGTCGAGGCCCTCGGGCAGCAGCGAGTGGCCGTAGGAGCGGGGGTCGTGGATCGGCTCCATGTGGACGAACGTCCGGGCCCCGGGCAGGGCCTCGGCGATGTCGGCCGTCAGCTCCTCGGCCAGGTCGTGGCCCCGCTTGACCGTCCAGTCGTCGGGCACCAGGAGGTGGACGTAGACGAAGCGCTGGCGGCCCGACTCCCGGGTGCGGAGGGCGTGGAAGTCGACCGGTCCCTCGGCCCGGTACCGGTCGAGCAGGGCCTCGACGCGGGCCGCGTCCTCCTCGGGGATGGCGGCGTCGAGGAGCCCGGTGACCGACCGGCGCAGTAGCCCGGCCCCGGTGACGAGGATGTTGACCCCGACGAGGAGGGCGACGATCGGGTCGAGCACGTCCCAGTCGAAGAGCGCCACCAGGGCGATGCCGACGAGCACCCCGGCCGAGGTGGCGACATCGGTGAGCAGGTGGCGGCCGTCGGCGGTGAGCGCGATCGACCGCTCCCTCCGGCCGACCCGCAGGAGGGCCAGGCCGACGCCCAGGTTCACCACCGACGCCACCAGCGACAGGGCGAGGCCCAGGCCCGGCTGCTCGATCGGCATCGGGTCGAGCAGCCGGCCGACCGAGGTCCAGACGATCGCCCCGGCGGCGACGAAGATGAGGGCGCCCTCCACCGCGGCCGACAGGTACTCGGCCTTGCCGTGGCCGAAGTGGTGCCCGAGGTCCGGCGGCCGGGCGGCCAGGCGGACGGCCCACAGCGCCAGCAGGGCGGCGGCCAGGTTCACCCCCGACTCCATGGCGTCGGACAGGAAGCCGACCGAGCCGGTGATGGTGGCGGCCGCCAGCTTCAGGGCGATGGTGACCAGGGCCGCCGCCACCGACAGGGCCATCATCCGGACCAGGGTCCGTTGGGTCGCCGCCTGTCGATCGTCCGAGGCGGCCATCGGGCCACGGTACCGGCGCGGGTGTTACGCAATGGCCCGACCCCGTCGTGTCGCAGGGAGCAGTGAGTCGTGCAGAAGCAGGTCCGAGGTCGCTCCGGCGACGCCCCGTCGCCCACCGCGGCGCTGTTCGCCGTCGAGCCCCGGGCCGACGACGCCCAGGTCGTCGTGGCCGGCGCGGTGCGGGTCACCGTCCTCACCGACCGGCTGCTGCGGATCGAGCACGCCGCCGATGGGTGCTTCGAGGACCGGCCGACCCTGACGGTCGTCAACCGCCGCTTCCCGGCCGTCCCGTTCCGGAGCCGGCGCGACGGCGACAGCCTCGTGGTCGACACCGGCCCGGTGCGCCTGGAGGTCGACGACGTCACCCGGCCCTTCCACCCCCGGCGGGTGCGGGCGCGGATCGGCGACGGGGACCGCACCGTCACCTGGACCTTCGGGAAGGTCGACCGGGGCAACCTGGGCGGGACGGTCCGGACCCTCGACGGGTGGAAGGGCCGCTGCACCCCGCGGGTTGTCGGCTTCGACCCGGTGACCGGCTTCGAGCGGGAGTGGGACGAGCAGACGCTGGGGGAGGGGCTCCTCAGCCGCGACGGGTGGACCGTGGTCGACGACACCGGGACGGTCGTCCTCGACCCCGGCGACGGCACCGGCCGGCCCTGGCCCACGGCCCGGCCCGACGGCGAGCGGTGCGACCTCTACCTGTTCGCCCACGGCGACGACCGGTCCGGCGCCCTCGCCGCCGGCGCCCGCCTCGTCGGGCCGCAGCCGCTGCCGCCCCGCTACGCCTTCGGCTACTGGTACAGCCGCTACTACCCCTACACCGACCGGGAGGTCGACGAGCTGGTCGACCAGCTCGCCCAGCACCGCATCCCGACCGACGTGTTCGTGATCGACATGGACTGGCACCGGCCCGGATGGACCGGGTACTCGTGGGACCACACCCTGTTCCCGGACCCGACCGCGACGCTGGCCCGGCTCCACGAGCGGGGCCTGAAGGTCTGCCTCAACCTGCACCCCGCCGACGGCGTCGGCCGCCACGAGGACGCCTTCGAGGCCATGTGCCGGGCGACCGGCCACGACCCGGCGACCACCGAGCGGGTCCCGTTCGACAGCGTCGACCCGCGCTTCGTCGACGCCTACTTCTCGCTGCTCCACCACCCCGAGGAGGACCGGGGCGTCGACTTCTGGTGGATGGACTGGCAGCAGGGCACCGAGAGCGCGCTCCCCGGGCTCGACCCCCTGGCGTGGCTCAACCACCTCCACCACCGGGACCTGGTCGAGCGGCGCCCCGACCGTCGGCCGCTGCTGTTCAGCCGGTGGAGCGGGCTCGGGGCGGGCCGCCACCCGGTCGGCTTCTCCGGCGACACCGTGGCGGTGTGGGAGTCCCTGGCGTTCCAGCCCGAGGTCACGGCCACCGCGGCCAACGTCCTCTACGGCTACTGGAGCCACGACATCGGCGGCCACTACGGCGCCGACCCCGACCCGGAGCTCTACACCCGCTGGCTCCAGTTCGGTGCCCACTCGCCGGTGCTGCGCACCCACGGGACCCTCGGGCTGACCGAGGAGCGTCGGGTGTGGGAGTACCCCAACCCGTACCGGGACGTCATGATCGCCACCATCCGGCACCGCTACGAGCTGGTCCCGCACCTCTACGGGGTGTGCCGGCGCGGCGTCGACACCGGCCGCTCCCTCGTGGCGCCGATGCACCACGCCCACCCGACCCTCGCCGCCGCCCACCGCGCCCCGGGCCAGTACCTGCTCGGCGACGACCTGATCGTCGCCCCGGTCGTGACGCCACGGGACGACGACGGCACCGCCGAGGTCCGGGTGTGGTTGCCGCCCGGCGAGCACCTCGACGTGGCCCACGGCCGCCGCCACGTCGTCGACGCCCCCGGCGGGCGGTGGGTCACCGGCCGCTACCTGCTCGACGAGGTGCCGGTGTTCGCCCGGGCCGGGGCCGTGGTCGTCGGCCAGCGCGGCGTCGACCGGCTCGACGCGCCCTGCTACCCGAACCTGGTGCTCACCGCCTACCCCGGCTCGGGCCGCGGCGAGGTCTACGAGGACGACGGCGAGACGCTCGGCTACCTCGACGGGCGGTCGGTCACCATCGCCCTGGAGCAGCGGACGACGGCCCGCACCCGCACGCTGCGCCTGGCCCCGGCGGTCGGCACCTACCCGGGGTGGTCGTCGGCTCGGGACGTCGAGGTGCGCTTCGCGGCCGAGGCGCCCCCGGCCGGCGCGACCGTCGACGGGGCCGAGGTGCCCTGGCGCTTCGACGCCGAGGCCGCCTCGGTGGTGGTCGACCTGCCGGCCCTCGACCTGCGGGCCGGCGCCACCGTCGCGCTCCGCCGGGCCGGCGGGGCCCGGCGGGCGCAAGCCGAGGCCCTGCTCGACGGCTTCCCCGGCCTGTCCCGCCGGGTGCGGGCCCTGGCCGACGACACCCGCACGCTGATCGGCGACGACAACCGGCGCCTCCTGGCCCTGGCCCGCACCGCCGAGCGCGTCTCGGCCCGGCCCGACACGCTCGACGTGGAGGTCGCCGCCCTGTACGAGGGCATCGCCGGGCTCCGCCGCACCTTCACCGCGCACCAGGCCCGGGCCCGGGAGATCGAGACGCTCAACCCCGACCGGCCCCCTCGCCAGAGCGAGGCCCTCGCACGGGCGCAGCGGTTCCTCGCCACCACCCGCCGGGCGTTCCCGCCGCCGCGCCCGGACCGCGGTCGGGGCGGGCGTCGATAGCGTCGCAGGGTCACGCGCCCGCCAGCGACCAGGAGCCGACCATGAGCAACGAGACCGTCGACGTCGTCGTCATCGGGGGTGGTCCGGCCGGGGCCAGCGCCGCCGTCTTCACCGCCCGGGCCGGCCTGTCGACCGTCGTCGTCGACGCCGACAAGGGCATCACCCGACGGGCGCTGTTGAACAACCACCTCGGGTTCCCCGACGGCATCCCCGGGCCCGAGCTGGTCGACCGCGGCCGGGCCCACGCCACCAACGCCGGCGCCACCTGGGTGGAGGGCAGCGCCGAGGCCATCGAGCCCGGCGCCGGCGGCCTGGTGGTGCGGGTCGACGGCGACCGGCAGTTCACCGCCACCAACGTCATCCTCGCGACCGGCACCAGCGTCACCGTCGCCGAGGCCGCCGGGGTGACCACCGCCCCGGGCACCGAGCCCCGCATCGCCACGATCGTCGCCGTCGACGGCGAGGGCCGCTCGTCGGTGCCCGGCATCTGGGCCGCCGGCACGGTGGGCGGGGTCAGCGTGCACACCGTCGTCACCGCCGGCGACGGCGCCCGGGTGGCGATCAACCTCGTCAGCGACGTTCGGGGCGAGCGCTACGTCGACCACGACGTCCTCCCCGCCGGCTGACGCGCACTTGGTGTCAGACACCAACTCGCGACGTCGGGGTCAGGTCGTGGCGCGGCGGAGGCGGTGCATCAGCGGGCGGGTGCGGCGGAAGGCCTCGTCGAACGCTCCGGCCAGCTCCTCGTAGCGGGTCCGGTGCGCCGGGTCCGGTTCGGACACGTCGGCCGTCGGCAGCCGGTCGGCCAGGTCGGCGGCCGAGGCGATCCCCAGC
>CAYQGF010000329.1:0-4730 GCA_964416885.1 uncultured Iamiaceae bacterium | reverse complement strand
AGACGCTCCGCAACATCGTCGGCGAGCGGGTGCTCGGCCTCCCCAAGGAGCCCGGTATCGACTCCAAGTCGCCGTTCAAAGATCTTCCCAAGTAGGACCGGGTCGCGCCGGACGTCCTCCTCGGCTGCGCCTCGGAGCTCACCGCACTGTGCTTCTGGGTCGCCTCGCAAGCTCGGCTCCGACCTTCTCAAGAGCTGAATGGATCGGGGGCCGAGAGGGGACGGCGAGTAGCGTGGCTCGCTGTCCCGTCCGGCATCCGAGGAGCTCGCCGTGCCCGCCACCGTCCTGGTCGGCACCCAATGGGGTGACGAGGGCAAGGGTCGCTTCACCGACCTCATCGCCAAGGAGACCTCCATGGTGGTGCGGTACCAGGGGGGCCACAACGCCGGCCACACCCTGGTGGTCGATGGCGAGACCTACGCCCTCCAACTGCTGCCCAGCGGCATCCTGTACAGCCACGTCACGCCGGTGATCGGCAACGGCGTCGTGGTCGACCCGCAGGTGCTGCTGAAGGAGATGGACACCTTCTCCTCCCGGGGCATCGACGTGTCGCGGCTGCGGGTCAGCGGCAACGCCCACCTGATCCTCCCGTTCCACCAGGAGATCGACCGGCTCACCGAGCGCCGCCTGGGCCGGTCGAAGCTGGGCACCACCAAGCGGGGCATCGGGCCGACCTACGCCGACAAGGCGTCGCGGGTCGGGCTGCGGGTCCAGGACCTGCTCGACCCCAAGATCTTCCGGGAGAAGCTGGAGGTCCTGGCCAAGGAGAAGAACCAGGTCCTGGCCAAGGTCTACAACCAGCTCCCGCTCGACGCCGACGAGATCGCCGACCGCTACCTCGACGAGTACCGGCCCCGGCTGGAGGACCACATCGCCGACACCGTCGGGCTGGTGCACGACGCCCTCGACGCCGGCGAGCACGTCCTGTTCGAGGGGGCCCAGGCCACCTTCCTCGACCTCGACCACGGCACCTATCCCTTCGTCACCTCCTCCAACCCGGTGGCCGGCGGGGTGTGCACCGGCGCCGGCGTCGGGCCCCGCTACATCGACCGGGTGGTCGGCGTGGCCAAGGCCTACGTCACCCGGGTCGGCACCGGGCCGTTCCCCACCGAGCTGGCCATGAGCTACGACGCCGTGGGCGGCAAGCCCCGCGACGACGTGGCGGAGGAGGAGCTGGCCCTCGGCGACCACTTCGTCGACGTCGGCCACGAGTACGGCGTCAACACCGGGCGCCGCCGCCGGCCGGGCTGGTTCGACGCCGTGATGCTCCGCCACGCGGTGCGGCTCAACTCGCTGTCGGAGCTGGCGATCACCAAGCTCGACGTCCTCGACACCCTCGACACCGTGAAGCTGTGCGTGGCCTACGAGGTCGACGGCAAGCGGGTCGAGGCCCTGCCGTACCACCAGACCGACCTCCACCAGGCGAAGCCGATCTACGCCGAGATGCCGGGGTGGCGTACCGACCTGTCCGAGGCCCGGGAGGTCGGCGACCTGCCCGCCGAGGCCGCCGCCTACCTCGACCGCCTGGAGGCCGAGGTCGGCGTCCCGGTCACCCTGGTCGGCACCGGCCCCGGCCGCGAGCAATACGTCCACCGCCGCGACGCATGAGGGTCTGCGTCGTCGGGTCGGGCGGACGGGAGCACGGGCTGGCGCTCGTGCTGGGGCGGACGGCCGACGTCGTCGTCACCCCCGGGAACCCGGGCATCCCCGGTTCGGTCCCGACGGCCCCGGAGGAGGTCGAGGCCGACCTGTTCGTGGTCGGGCCGGAGCAGCCCCTGGTCGACGGGCTGGCCGACCGGCTCCGGGCCCAGGGCCGGCGGGTGTTCGGCCCCGGGGCCGACGGGGCCCGGCTCGAAGGGTCCAAGAGCTTCCTCAAGGACCTGGTGACGGCCGCCGGTGTCCCGACGGCCCGCTACGGCACCTTCGACGCGGTCGAGCCCGCGGTCGAGTTCCTCCGCACCCTGCCGGGCCTGTACGTGGTGAAGACCGACGGGCTGGCCGCCGGCAAGGGGGTGCTCGTCACCGAGTCGTTCGACGACGCCGTCGCCGACGTGCGCGACAAGCTGTCGGGGGCGTCGTTCGGCGACGCCGGCCGGCGGGTCGTGATCGAGGAGGGGCTCACCGGCCCCGAGGCGAGCGTGTTCGTCGTCTGCGACGGCGAGCGGGCCGTCGCCCTCCCCCCGGCCCAGGACTACAAGCGGCTCGGCGACGCCGACGTCGGCCCCAACACGGGGGGCGTCGGCGCCTGGTCGCCGTTCGCCGGCTGCCCCGACGACCTGGCCGACGTCGTGGTGGCCGACTTCGTGGAGCCCACCCTGGCCTCCCTCCGGGACCGGGGCATCGACTACCGGGGCGTCCTCTACACGGGGCTGATGCTCACGCCCGAGGGCCCGAAGCTCATCGAGTACAACGTCCGCTTCGGCGACCCCGACTCGCAGGTCTCCCTCCTCCGGCTGACCTCGGACCTGACCGGGCTCCTCGCCGCCGCGGCCGACGGCGACCTGCGCCCCGCCGGTCCGGTCACCGCCTCCGACGACGCCATGGTCCTGGTGGTGGCGTGCAGCGAGGGCTACCCCGTCGCCCCCCGCACCGGCAACGTCATCGAAGGCCTCGACGCGGCCCGCGCCGTCGAGGGCGTCGAGGTGCTGTGCGCCGGCGTGGCCGCCGACCCGCAGGGCCGGCTGGTCACCGCCGGCGGCCGGGTGCTCGACGTCATCGGCCGCGCCCCCGACCCGGCCACCGCCCGCGCCCGCGCCTACGAGGCCCTCGCCACCATCTCCTGGCCGGGCCTCCACCACCGGACCGACATCGCCCTCCCCCCCACCGCCTGACGACACGCCGAGGGCCCGGGCCCGGGGCGGGGCGGCGCGGGTCGCCGGGCCGGGTCGCCTCAACCTGCACCGGGCTCGTCCGATGGGAGGCCGTGGCCCCGTCCTCCGCTCCTCCCGTCGCGGCCGTCGCGCTCGCCCTCGGGCTCGTCCTCGGCGCCTGCACCCAGGCCACGGGACCGTCGCCCGCCGAGTACGTCGCCGCCGCCGACGGCGTGTGCCAGGCCGCCAGCGACAAGCTGGCCGAGCTGGAGCAGGAGTACGACGTGGCCGCGTGGGAGTCGGCCGCCACCGGTGAGGGCAACCTCGACGTCGACCGGCCCGAGCGGTGGGTGCGCGGCACGATCATCCCGCAGTACCGGTCGATGCTCGGCGGGCTCCTCCGCCTCCCGGCCCCCGACGGCGACGCCGCCTACCTCCGCGACCTCTACGGCGACCTCGACGGCCGGATCAGGGACCTCAACCTCCGCCCCAGCCAGGGCCGCGCCCTCATCCGCGACGACGTCGAGCTCCAGAGGCGCTTCGAGTCCTACGGCATGGAGGTCTGCGGGACGGTGTGACCGTCCCGCCGGCTGGGCGGCGCGTTCAGGCGTCGCCGATGGCGTAGAACTTGCCGCCGCGGGCGCCGACGAAGATCCGGCCGTCCCACACCGCCGGGGTCGACTCGACGCAGCCCTCCAGGGCGACCGACCACATCTCCGGCGGGTCGGTGCGGGGGTCGGACAGGTCGAAGGCGCGGACGTTGCCGGCGCAGTCCCCCTGGATCCACACGTCGTCGACGATCACCGGCGACGACCACGTGGGCCCGGGCAGGTCCTTCTCCCACAGGACCTCACCGGTCTCCTGGTCGACGCCGACGATGCGCCCGCTGTTCATCGGGGCGATGACCACGCCGTCCGCCAGCCCCGGCGTGGCCCAGATGCCACCGTCGTCGGCGACCGACCACACGACCGGGTCGTCGGGGTTGGTGGGGTCGAGCTTGACCAGCTGCCCGATCTCCTGGTTGCGGGCGCTCGACGACGATCGCTCCACCTCCTGGCCGACGTAGAGCATCCCCTCGGTGTCGGCCACGAGGGAGGCGTCGGTGTCGTCGCCCGTCCAGAACCGGAAGACCCGCTCGGGGTCGACGCCGTCGGCCAACCCGGAGATGTCCCAGCCCTGGACCAGGCCACCCGAGTTGGAGAAGTAGACGGTGTCGCCCACGATCACGAGCGAGTTCTCGATCGACACGTCGTTGACCCGGCTCCCCGACCCGGACAGGTCGGCGAGGAGCTCGTCGTCCCAGGCCGGGGCGTGGAACACGATCTCGGGGTCGACGGTGACCAGACCGTCGTCACCGGTCGCCCGGTTGAGCTTGACCACGTACCACTGGCCGTTCTCGCCGCCCTCGAAGAGGTAGTCGTCGATGACGAGGGGGGAGCTGTCCCAGTCGTCGTTCCACTTGGTGGGCGAGACGTCCTCGGCGGTCATGCTCCACAGGTCGGTGGGCTCGTCGCGGTCGGTGGCCAGGATGTGGAAGTCGGCCCGGCTGCCGCTGTAGAGGAGGGGGTAGCCGTCGGGGTCGCGGGTGACCGAGCCCTTGATGATGTCGCCCATGTCGAACGGCGGGATGATGTCGGTGCCGTCGGTCCAGTCGAGGAAGTGGATGTTCTTGTCGTAGGCGCCGACGGAGACCCACGTGCGGTCGGCCTCGGGGTCGACCCACACCGAGGGTTGGCCGGTCCAGCCGCTGCCGCACCAGGTCTTGGCCACGCCGCCGACCGACGAGTCACCGCACAGCCCCCCCTCGGGAGGGATGCTCCAGAGGACCTCGGGCGCGGTGGGCACCGGTCCCGCGCCGTACCAGGAGCGGGTCGGGTTGCCCCGGAAGGTCAGCAGGCCGTCGACGTCGGAGCTCCAGGG
>CAYQGF010000328.1:0-4805 GCA_964416885.1 uncultured Iamiaceae bacterium | reverse complement strand
CGTCGATGCGGACCTCGACCCGCTCGACACCCCGGGTCTGGGCCCAGGCCACACAGCCCAGGGCGACGGTGCCGGCAGGTACCCGGGCCAGGCTGCGAGGCGTGTCGATCCGGCTCATGGTGCGGATCGGCGCCTGCTCGGCGTAGCCCCGGGGCACCCAGTAGCTGTCGTAGGCCGCGAAGGTCGTGACCTCGACCTCGGTGAGCCACTTCACGGCGCCGAGGTAGCCGTAGATGCCGGGGGTGACGAGGCGGACGGGGTAGCCGTGGTCCAGCGGCAGCGGCTCGCCGTTCATGCCGACGGCCACGATGGTGTCGCGGTCGTAGGCGGCGGCGAGCGGGACCCCGCCCGTGTACCCGTCGCCCGAGCGCCCGACGACCTGGTCGGCACCGGGCTGCACGCCCGCCTCGTCGAGCAGGTCGCGCAGCGGGAAGCCGAGCCAGCGGGCGTTCCCGACCAGGCGGTCGCCGACCTGGTTCGACACGCAGGTGAGGGTGATGTCGTACTCGTGGAGGTCCCGGTCCAGCAGTTCGTCCCAGGTGACCTCCAGGGGCCGGTCGACCATCCCCCGCACCGCCAGTCGGTAGCCCCCGGTGCTGACCTGGGGCACGGTGAGGTTGACGTCGATCCGGTAGAAGTCCCGGTTCGGGGTCACGAAGGGCGCGACACCGGCCGGGTCGGGGGCGACGGCGGCGGTGATCGCCGGGGCGCGGCGGGCGGCCCGGGGCAGGACGAGGCCGGCCCGCTCGGCGGCCACGCTGGCCCGCCCCTGGAGGGCCCGACCGGCGACCGCGGCCCCGCCGGCCAGCGCTGCCGTCGCCGCCGAAGCCAGGAGGAACCGCCGCCGGGCCGGGACCTCGCCGGGGCCCGGGTCGTCCTCGTGGGGAGCCTCATCGGGCACCGGGCGGGCCGGCGGGACGACGACCGTGCGCCGGAGGGCGACCAACGTCGCCACCGCCGCGGTGGCCCCGAGGAGGGACGGCGCCGCCGCGGCCGGCCAGGACGTCGCCGTCTGGTCCACGGTCGCCGACACGCCGGCCAGGGCAACGGCCAGGACAACGGCCCCGGCCGGCCCCGGCCGCCGGCGGGCGACCAGGCCCGAGCCGGCACCGATGAGCGCCAGCACGACGAGCGTCCCCACCACGAGGGCGGGCTTGTCGTTGGTCCCCAAGCTGTCGATGGCGAGGTCCTTGACGCCGGCCGGCACGTTGTCGATCACCCACCCGCCGACGGCCACCACCGGCGAGCCGGCCCCGGTCACGATGCCCCCGCCCACCTCGCCCGCCGCGACGCCCATGGCCGCGGCCAACACACCGGCGGTCGCGGCGCGGCCGCGGCCGCGGGACCGCCGGGACCGTTCGCCTGTCATGACCCCGGTTCGGCGCGGCCGCCGCCCCGGATGGGTCGCGGCCGCGGGGGCTAGCCGCGGTCGAGGACCGAGAGGGCCAGACCGTCGAGGATGTCGGACTCGCTGACCAGGACCTCGGTCAGGCCGAGCTTCCGGTAGGTCGCCACCAGGGCGCAGCAGCCCCCGACGATCACGTCGGCCCGGGCCTCCTCCAGCCCCGGGTTGTGGATGCGGTCGGCCCGGGTCTCGGTGGCGAGGGTGCGGAAGACGTCCTCGGCCGCCTCCTTGGTGAGGACGAAGTGGTGGATCTGCTCCCGGTCGTAGGCGAGCAGGCCGATCTCGACGGCGGCGACGGTGCTGACCGTGCCGGCCAGGCCGACGACGGTGCGGGCGGTGGCGACCTCGGGCATGTCGCGGAGCACCTCGTCGAGCCACGCCTCGGCGTAGGAGAGGGCGGCGGTGAGCTCCTCGGGCCGGGGCGGGTCGGAGGGGATGAACCGCTCGGTGAGCCGGACGCAGCCGACCTCCAGGCTCTTCGCCGCCTCGACCTCGTCGGTGCCGAAGGCCAGCTCGGTCGACCCGCCCCCGAGGTCGAACACCAGGAACGGGCCCCGGGCCGGGTCGAGGCCCTGGGTGGCGCCCCGGAACGAGAGGTGCGCCTCCTCGGTGCCGCTGATCAGCTCGGGCCGGACGCCGACCACCTCCTCGGCCGCGGCGAACCAGTCGTCCCGGTTGGCGGCGTCCCGAGCGGCCGAGGTGGCGGTGATGCGGGCCCGGCCGGGGGCGACACCGAGGTCGTCCATCACCTGGCGGTACTCGGCCAGGACGGCCTGGGTGCGGGCCACCGCGTCGTCGGCCAACCGGCCGGTGCGGTCGACCCCGGCGCCGAGGCGGGTGATCCGCATCAGCCGCTCGTGGGTGGTCAGCCCGCCCGCGCCGTCGGCCGAGGCCACCAGCAGCCGGGTCGAGTTGGTCCCGCAGTCGATCGCTGCGACAGGTCCCTCGGTCACCCCCGCAGCCTGTCAGGTCCCTCTGTGTCGATTGGTGTCTGACACCTATCGACACGCCGGGGGGCTGCGGGGGTGCCGTCGACCTCGGGGAGGTGGGCGTCGACCCAGGCGCCGACCGGGTCGTCGACCCCGGCCAGCCAGGCCGCGTAGTGGGCGTGGAGGCACTTGACCCCGGTGCGGGTGCCGGCGACGCCGCCGCTCGGGCGGGGGCCGGTGTGGTCGGGTGGCAGGGCGGCGTCGCGCTCGGCGGCGGCCGCGGCGTGGGCCGCGGCCAGGGCGTCGGGGTCGACCTCGGCCTCGGCCCGGTCGACGCCGCCGACCGACTCCAGCCGGCCGACCCAGGTCCGCTCCGGCTCGCCCACCAGCCAGTACCGGGTGGGCATCGGCCGTCCGCTCGGGAGCACCGGGGCGTTGCGGATCACGAGCGGGCCCCCGTCGGCGCGGCGCACCACGACCTCGAACTCCCCGTCCGGCTCCCGCCCCAGCAGGGCGGCGACGGCAGCCCGGTCGGCATCGGCGGTCGGCGGCGTCATCCCTCTGACGCTATCGACGCCCCACCACCCGAACCTGCGGCGCGCATCGACGGTCTTGCTCGACAACTGCCGCAAGTTCGAGGGTTGCCGCAGGTTCGAGGCCCGGGAGGCGGGCCCGCGGGGGCTAAGGAGCGGTGACCGACCCGGCCGCGGTGGTGGCGGCCCAGCGGTAGTCGGCCTTGCCGGCGGGGGTGCGCTGGACCCGGTCGACCAGGACCATGTGCTTCGGCAGCTTGTAGCCGGCCAGGGCCTCCCGGGCGAAGGTCCGCAGCTCGTCGAGGGTCGGCGCCTCGGTCCCTTCGGCCGGCTGGACCACCGCCGTCACCGCCCGGCCCCACCGCTCGTCCTCCACCCCCACGACCAGGACGTCGGCCACCGCCGGGTGCCCGTGGAGGACGCCCTCGACCTCCTCCGGGTACACCTTCTCGCCGCCGGTGTTGATGCACTGCGAGCCCCGGCCCAGGAGGTGGACCGTGCCATCGTCGTCCACCGTGCACATGTCGCCCGACAGGACCCAGCGCACCCCGTCGACCTCGACGAACGTCTCGGCCGTCCTGGCCGGGTCGCCGTCGTAGCCGAGCGGGATCCGACCCGAGGTCGCCAGCCGCCCGACCACGCCGGAGCCACGCTCGACGGGCCGCAGGTCGTCGTCGAGCACGGTGGTGGTGCCCCCGACCGAGAACGAGGCGACCCCACCCCGGACCGCGGCGCCTCCGCTCCCCTCCCCCGGCATCGAGCGGGCTGCACCCTGGATGCCGCTCTCCGAGGAGCCCATGCCATCGGTGATCACGCAGCCCGGGAACGTCTGCACCAGCCGGGACCGCAGCGCCGGCGACAGCGGCGCGGCGCCGTTGGCCAGCGAGTAGAGGGTCGAGGTGTCCCAGCGGTCGGGGTGGGCCTGGTAGGCGTCGAGCAGCGGCTTGGCCACCGCGTCGCCGACCATGGTGACGGCGTTGACGCCCTCGGCCGCGACCAGGTCCCAGACCGTCTCAGGGTCGAAGCTCCCGGGGAGCAGGACGACGGTGCCGCCGCAGTAGAACCACATGAAGCTGGTCCACTGGGCCGCGGCGTGCATCAGCGGGGCGACCGGCAGGTACACGAAGCGTTCGACCATCCGGTCGGCCATCTCGGCCAGGTCCCCGACCGGCCCGGCCAGCCGCAGCGGGTCGCCGCCGCCGAGGCAGGCGTAGAAGGCGTCCTCCTGGCGCCACAGCACGCCCTTGGGGAGGCCGGTGGTGCCGCCGGTGAACATCAGGTAGTGGTCATCGCCGGAGCGGCCCTCGGTGACGACCGGGCCATCGGGCGCCGCGGCCAGGGCCTCGGCGTAGGCCACCGCCCCGGGCACGACGGCGGTGCTCGGGGCCGAGCCGTCGATGTCGTCGACGGCCAGGACGGCGGCCATGGGCTCGACCAGGTCGGCCACCCCGGCCACGGCGTCGCCGAGGGAGCGGTGGTACACGAGGGCCCGGGCCCGCGACGTGACCAGGACGTGGCGCAGCTCGCCGGCCACGTACCGGAAGTTGACGTTGACCGGGACGGCCCGCAGCTTGAACGCCCCGATCATCACCTCCAGGTACTCGGAGGAGTTCCGGAGGTCGATCGCCACCCGGTCACCGGGGCCGATGCCCGCGGCCCGCAGGTGGTGGGCGACCCGGGTCGCCCCGGCGTCGAGCTCGGCGTAGGTCCGGCGCTGGGGGCCGCACACCAGGGCCAGCCGGTCGGGGGCCCGGGCCGCGGCCCACTCCCAGATGTCGGCCAGGTTGAACGATGCGGGCGCGTCGACGCTCTCAGCCACGAAGCGGCAGTGAAGCAGGCCGGACGTCGGCGTGCTCGGTGGTCACGGCACGTCGAGGCCGTCGACCGGACCGGGGACGGCGCCGCCGACGGAGGCGGCGTAGGCCTCCCGGTAGCGGG
>CAYQGF010000327.1:0-4810 GCA_964416885.1 uncultured Iamiaceae bacterium | reverse complement strand
GACCATGCCGATGTACTCGCCCTCGCCGCCCTCCCCGAAGCCGCCGTACTCGCTGGGGATCGACAGCCCGAAGGCGCCCAGCTCGGCCAGCCCGGTGATGACCTCCTCGGGGATGTCGCCGTTGGTGCGGTGGATGTGCTCGGCGATCGGCGCCAGCTCCTTGTCGGCGAAGCGCCGGAAGGTGTCCTGCACCAGCTCGAAGTCGTCGTCGAGGTGGCGGGGGCCGGGTTCGTCGATGCTCGCCAGGAAGGCGGGGTCGCGGAAGGCGGCCAGGAACCCGCGGGTGCCGTCGAGGGCGCCGAGGTCGGTCCCCCACTCGGCCTCGCGGCCGAACAGCTTCCCGGCCAGCTCGCCCACCGCGTCGGCGATGAAGGCGCAGGTGATCCGGGCCTCGATGTCGCCCTTGCCGCCGTAGTCGAGCAGGCCCCGACCGGTGGCGACGGCCGCGACGGCATCGAGGCCCGCCAGGTGCTCGCCTACGAGGTGGCCCACGCCGCCGAGGACGGCGACGGCCCCGTCGACCACCGCCTGGGCGGCGTCGAGGGCCGCGGCCGCGGCGGCGAGGTCGGGCGTGGCGGTGGTCGCAGTGTCCGTCATACGGCCCGGAATCGTACGAGCAACCCCGCCCCCGCCCGGAATCCGACCGAACCCCGAGCGGCTCCTTCCGAGGAGCAGGAGGACCCGCTCGGAGGGCCGCGACGGGAGGAGCGCCCCGCGGGGAGGGGTGGCGTCGTCCGGCCGCGTAGGGTCGACGCCCGTGCAGAAGACGAACGACGGCAACTTCTTCGAGGACTTCGAGCTCGGGCAGGTCCTCACCCACGCCCTTCCCATCACCATCGACGAGGGGCGCCGGGCCTTCTACGCCTCCTTCTTCGGGACCCGCTTCGCCCTGTTCTCCTCGGACGCCTTCGCCCAGAGGTGCGGGCTGCCCCGGGCACCGATCGACCCGCTGCTGGTCTTCCACAACGTGTTCGGCCAGACGGTGCCGGACATCTCGCTCAACGCCCGGGCCAACCTCGGCTACGCCGAGTGCCGGTTCCTCCAGCCCGTGTACCCCGGCGACTCCCTGACCAGCACCTCGGAGGTCCTGGGGCTCAAGGAGAACTCGTCGGGCAAGACCGGCGTCGTCTACGTCCGCACCACCGGGCTCAACCAGCGGGGGGAGCCGGTCCTCTCCTACGTCCGCTGGGTCATGGTCAAGAAGCGCTCCGAGTCCTCGCCGGCGCCGGCCGAGGAGCGGGTGCCCGAGCTGGCCGATGCCGTCGCCGCCGACGACCTGGTCCTGCCCGAGGGGCTCGACCTCTCCGGCTACGACTTCGCCCTGGCCGGCAGCCCGTTCACCTACGAGGACTACGAGGTCGGCGAGAAGATCGACCACGTCACCGGTCGGGTCGTCGACGACCTCACCGGGGCGGTCATGACGCTGGCGTTCAACAACGACGCCAAGGTCCACTTCCCGGTGGAGCCCGGGGCCCGTCCGCTGGTCTACGGCGGGATCGTCATCTCGACGGCCAAGTCGCTGTCGTTCAACGGGCTCCAGAACGCCGGCCTCGTGCTCGGCATCAACGCCGGTCGCCACGTGAACCCCTACTCCGGGCAGGAGGCCATCCACGTCTGGACCGAGGTCCTCGACCGGGCCGACATCGGCGGGGCCGGGGCGCTGCGCTTGCGCATGGTGGCGGTCAAGGGCACCGGCGACGCCTCCGGGTTCCCCGACAAGGGCGAGGACGGGAAGTATCCGCCCGAGGTGATCTTGGACCTCGACTACTGGGCGGCGGTCCCCAAGCGCTCGTGACCGCCTCGGAGGTGCACTGACGTGGCGGACGACCGGATCGCCGGCGCGGCCGCCGATGGCTTCTCGGCCGGCGCTGACGACTACGAGCGAGGCCGGCCCTCGTACCCGGCCGATGCGGTCGAGGTCCTGGTCCGGGAGCTGGGCATCGGCCCCGGCTCCCGGGCGCTCGACCTGGCTGCCGGCACCGGCAAGCTGACCCGGCTCCTCGCCCCCACCGGGGCCGAGGTGGTCGCCGTCGAGCCGGTGGCCGAGATGCGGGAGCGCCTCCAGGCCAACGTGCCCACGGCGATGGTCCTCGACGGCACCGCCGAGCACGTCCCCCTGCCCGACGGGTCGGTCGACGCCGTCACCGTCGCCCAGGCCTTCCACTGGTTCGACGCCGCGGTGGCGCTGGGGGAGATCGCCCGGGTGCTCGGCCCGGCTGGCGGGCTGGGCCTGGTGTGGAACGAGCGGGACACCTCCGAGCCGTGGGTGGCCGAGCTCAGCCGCCTGATCCGCTGGGACCAGCGGGGCGAGTACCAGGTGCCCTACACCGTCGAGGAGGACTGGGCGGCGCGCCTCGACGGCCTCGCCACCCCGTTCGGGCCGGTGCAGCGCTACGACACGACCTACCGCCAGCCGATGGGCCCCGACACCCTCGTGGCCCGGGTGCTGTCGACCTCCTACATCGCCTCCCAGCCCACCGAGGCCCGCGCCGTCCTGGCCGGCCAGGTCCGGGAGCTGGTGGCCGACCTGGGCGACGAGTTCGAGCTGCCCTACGTCACGGTCGTCTACTGGTGCCGGAAGCGGACCTGACGCGGACCCAGACCGTCGTCGAGCTGGCGGCGTGGTTCGGGGCGGAGGGGCGGGACCTGCCGTGGCGGCGCACCCGGGACCCGTGGGCGGTGCTGGTGTCGGAGCTGATGCTCCAGCAGACCGGGGTGGTCCGGGTCGAGCCCCGCTTCCACCGCTTCCTCGACCGCTTCCCGACCCCCGCCGTCTGCGCCGCCTCCACCGTCGGGGCCGTGGTCGAGGAGTGGCAGGGCCTGGGCTACAACCGGCGGGCCGTCAACCTCCACCGGTGCGCGGTCGTCGTGGTGGACCAGCACGGCGGGTCGCTCCCGTCGTCCCTCGATGCCCTGCTGGCCCTGCCCGGTGTCGGGCCCTACACGGCCCGCGCCGTCCTGGCCTTCGCCCACGAGCGACCGGTGGCGTGCATGGACGTCAACGTCGCCCGAGCGCTGTCGCGCCTGCTCGGTCGGCCGGTCGACCAGGCCACCGCCGACCGCCTGGCGACCCACGCCGACGCCGAGGCGCCCGGTGGGGCCTGGGCCTGGAACCAGGCCGCCATGGAGCTGGGCGCCACCACCTGCCGGCCCACGCCGGCGTGCAACCGCTGTCCCGTCCTCGACCGGTGCACGTGGCGGGGCGGCGCCGACGGGGCGCCCGACCCGTGGGCCCGGCCCCGGCGCCAGTCCCGTTTCGAGGGGAGCGACCGCCAGGGTCGGGGCCGCCTCGTCGACGCCCTCCGGCGGGGCGTCGTCGCCCACGCCGACCTGCCGGCGGCGATGGGCTGGCCCGACGACGTCGACCGGTCCGAACGGGTGGCGGCGACCCTGCTGACCGACGGCCTCGCCGTCCGCGACGGCCCCACCTGGCGCCTCCCGTAACCCGCGACGCGCGACCTTTGGACGGACTCCGCATCATGCTGCGGGGTTCCGTCCAAAGCTGGTGGGGGGACGACGGTCAGATGACCTCGCGGTCGTCGCGTCCGAGCAGCTCGGGGAACGGGGCGACGGGGAGGGTCTGGTACCAGTAGGCGACGGTCGCGATGTCGTCCTGGAGCTGGTGGTAGCGCCAGCCCGGCTTCCAGCCGAGGGCTTGCATGGTGACCCGGATGTCGGTCTCGAACCGGATCGGGTCGACCAGGTGCCACCGGTACAGCCCGAAGCGCGTCTGGGAGCGATAGGTGCCATCGGGCCGCAGCACCTGGGGCATCCCGGCGTAGGGGGTGGTGAACTCCCGGTACTCGCCGTCGACGTCGAAGTTGTACGACCCGCAGAAGTAGTCCTCGGTGCCGGTGCCGCAGATCGTGGGCCACTCGTCATCACCGTCGAGGGAGAACTTCACCTCGCCCTCGCCCCACCAGCCGCTGCTGTTGACCCCCCAGCAGCAGTAGGTGCCCACGTACTGGCCCCGGCCCTGCACCCCGTCGAGGATCGTGACAACGTCGCCCTTCGGCAGCGGGTTGACCCGGCGCCACTGGGCGCAGAAGGAGGCGGCGTCGTCGGGCACGTCGCACAGGGCGTAGGTGACCTGGTAGTAGACGACCCGGTCCTTCACCGAGTCGTTGGTCAGGGTGATCCGGGCCCGGCGGCGGAAGGGCATCGGCCAGTAGCAGTTGAACGCCCGGCCGGGGTTGACGCAGACGGCGAGCGAGGAGACCTGGGCGTACTCGCCCCACCCGCAGGCGAAGAAGTCGCCCACCGGGCACTCGACCGCCGGGTTGGGGTCGTCGTCCCAGTACATGCGGAGGATCTGGTGGCGCCAGCCGCCCGTGGGCGTGAGCCAGATGTGCTGGATGACGCCCGGCCCCTCGATGTCGGCCAGGACCAGCTCCTCGCCGGCGGGGATGACGACCGAGGGCGACACCTTCCACCCCTGCCCCAGCTCCTGCGCGGCGTGGGCGCCGGTGCCCTCGGTGGCCATGCCGCCCCGCCCCTTCTCGCCGGTGGGGTTCTCGGGGGAGATGGACCGGGTGCGGGCGTCGGCCATCCGGTAGAGGTCGTGGAGGCCTCCCCCCAAGCCGTTCCACCCCGGGGTCACGACGTCACGTCCAGCACCTCGGTCAACGTACCCCGGCTCGGTGCCGTGGTGGTCGGGTCGGGCCGGTCGGGCCGACGTCCGGTCAGCCGGTGAGGCTGCTGCGGCCGTCGGTGCGCCACCAGCTGGCGGTGAGCTGGAGGCCCTCGATCGACGCCCGGGGCGAGATCTCCTCCCACAGCCGCTTGTAGCCGGTGGCGGCGATCAGCCAGC
>CAYQGF010000326.1:0-4813 GCA_964416885.1 uncultured Iamiaceae bacterium | reverse complement strand
CCACGGCCGGCTCGGTGATCCTCGCCGGCGTGCTGCTGAAGCTCGGCACCTACGGGTTCCTCCGGTTCGGGTTGTTCCTGTTCCCCGAGGCCTCGGCCTGGTTCGCCCCGGCCATGGTCACGCTCGGCACCATCGGCATCGTCTACGGCGCTGTCGTGGCGACGATGCAGAAGGACCTCAAGCGCCTCGTCGCCTACTCCTCGGTGGCCCACCTCGGGTTCATCGTCCTGGGCACCTTCTCGCTCACGACCCAGGGCCTCGAAGGGTCCCTGCTCCAGATGGTGAACCACGGCGTGTCGACCGGTGCCCTGTTCCTCCTCGTCGGGATGATCTCCGACCGCCGCCACACCCGCGAGATCGCCAAGCTCAAGGGCCTCCAGAAGGTCGCCCCGGTGTTCGCCGCCGTGTTCACCGTGGTGATGCTGTCGTCGATCGGGCTCCCCGGCCTCAACGGCTTCGTGGGCGAGTTCCTGATCCTGCTCGGCTCGTTCACCTCGGCCCGGTGGTGGTCGGTGGTGGCGGCGTCGGGCGTGATCCTCGCCGCCCTGTACCTGCTGTGGGCCTACCAGCGGGTGTTCCACGGTGAGCCCGACGCCGACAACGAGGGCTTCGGTGAGATCTCGCTGCGCGAGGGCCTGGTCATGGCGCCCCTGCTGGGGTTGATCGTGTTCATGGGCGTGTACCCCAAGCCCTTCCTCGAGCGGGTCGAGCCGTCGGTCAAGGCGCTCGTCGCCCACGTCGAGGAGAACAGCGACTTCACCGAGCCCGAGGTGAACCGCACCGGCCCCGAGGCCCGGGAGTCGACCTACGCCGAGGCCGAGCAGCACGGGCACGAGGCCGGTCACGGCGAGGAGGGTGAGGGATGAACCTGCTCGCCGAGGTCCGGAGCGTCGCCACGCCCACCATCGCCTGGAGCGCGCTCTCGCCCCTGCTCGCCCTGATCGGCGGCATCCTGGTGCTGCTGGTGGTGGGCGGTCTCATGCCCCGTCGGCAGCGTCCGCTGCCCGTCGTCTACGGCATCGTCGCCGTGCTGTGCGCCCTGCCTGCGCTCGGCCTCGGGGTCGCCGACCTGGTCGCGTCGGTGTCGGTGCCGCTCGTCGCGCCCACGATCGGGCTCGGCTTCGCCGTCGTCCTGGTCGTGCTCGGGATCCTGCCGGGGCGGGAACGGGCCGTCTCGTGGGGGGCCATGGTGGCCGTCGGCACCGCCGCCGTGGTGCTCAGCCAGGCCGTCCAGCTCTGGCGCGAGCTGCCCGAGACCGGTCCCCGCACCGCGGTGGCCGGCGCCTACTCGGTCGACGGCTTCTCCCTGTTCCTCATCGTGGTGATCGCCCTCGGTGTGGTGGTCGCGGCGCTGCTCACCGACGGCTACATGAAGCGGGAGGACCTCGACGGCGCCGAGGCCTACATCCTCTACCTGACCTCCGCGGCCGGCGGCGTGATCATGGTGTCGGCCAACGACCTGATCGTCCTGTTCCTCGGGCTCGAGATCCTCTCGATCGCCGCCTACGTGCTGGCCGGGCTCCATCGCCGCCGCCTGCGGTCGGGCGAGGCGGCCCTCAAGTACTTCGTGCTCGGCGGGTTCTCCTCCGCCTTCTTCCTCTACGGCGTGGCCCTGATCTACGGCGCCACCGGCTCGACCAGCCTGGCCGCCATCAACGACTTCCTGGCCACGAACCGGCTCACCGACGAGGGCCTGCTGCTCGCCGGGATCGGGCTGCTGCTCGTCGGCTTCGGGTTCAAGGTGGCGGCCGCGCCGTTCCACGCCTGGACGCCGGACGTGTACCAGGGTTCGCCGACACCGGTGGTGTCGTTCATGGCCTCGGCGGTGAAGGCCGCCGGGTTCGCCGGGCTCCTCCGGGTGGTCGTGGTGGGCTTCGACACCCACCGGCTGGACTGGCAGCCGATCGTCTACGGCCTGGCCGTCGCCAGCCTGGTGGTCGGGGCCGTCCTCGCCGTGGTGCAGACCGACGTCAAGCGGATGATGGCGTACTCCTCGATCAACCACGCCGGCTTCATGCTGGTCGCGGTGTCCTCGGGGACCCTCGACGGCGTGAGCGCGGTGCTGTTCTACCTGGCGACCTACACGATCCTGATCGGCGGGACGTTCGGGGTGATCACGGTGCTGGGCCGGCGGGGCGACGGCCATCATTCGCTCGCCGACTACGGCGGCCTGGCCCGACGGGAGCCGTTGCTGGCCGGGGCGCTCACCGTGTTCCTGCTGGCCCAGGCCGGCACGCCGCTGACCGCCGGGTTCCTGGCCAAGTTCTACGCGCTGAGCGCGGCGATCGACGCCGGGTCGTCGTGGCTCGCCCTGGTGGCGATGCTCACCGCGGTCGTCTCGGCCTTCATGTACCTCCGCATCGTGTTGTCGATGTACGCCGGGGCGGAGGGCTCCGACTCCGAGGAGGCCGAGCCGGCGGACGTCGTGGTGCCGGCCCGCCGCATCCAGGTCCCGGTGGCCGCGGCGGTCACGATCGGGCTGGCGGTGGCCGCCACGATCGGGATCGGCATCGTGCCGGACCCGTTGACCCGGACGGCCCGCGACGCCGAGCCGGCGATCCTCCGGGCCGAGGTGCCCGACACCGGCCTGGCCGACGGCCCCTGACCCACCCGGTCCGCCGTGGTCCGATCGGGCCTCGGTCCGGACCGCCACCGCCACCACCCGTCCCGGCGCCCACCACGCGACCCACCCGGGCCAGAACAATTTTCGGTCCGTCGAGAGCGCGTGAGCGCGAGGTTGACGGACAAGAACGGCCACGACCGGGATCTTGTCCGTGACGATCGCGCCAGCGCGGTGGTGACGGACGGAAAGCCGGCTCCGGGACGAGGCCCGGCGCTCCCGGTCAGGCGGCGTGAGGGAGCGAGACCCCGAGAATGGCGGCGACGTCGGCCACCACGGAGCCCGGATCGTCCACGACCTGGCCGTAGGTCCACTGGAAGACCTTGAGCCCGGCGTGCTGGAGCCGGTTGGCCCGCCTCGTGTCCCGCTCGGTCTGCTCCCGGGTCCGGTGATGCCGGTGGCCCAGGGCCTCCATCGCCACGGCCCGGCCCGGGTAGGCGAAGTCGACACGCGCCACGAATCGACCCCGTCGGGCCACCCGGCGCTGCACGCGCGGCAGCTCCAGGCCGGCCGCCTCGATGATGCGCAGGACCTCGCGCTCGAGCCAGCTCTCCGTGGGGCCGAGCCGGACCCGGGCCGCTAGCGCCTCCTCGAAGGCGACGACACCGTCCCGCCCCTGGATGCGTCGTGACTCGAGCAGCCAGAACAGCCACTTCTCGCGGGCCTGGCCCGATTCGCACGCGGTGGCCATCACCTCGGCGAGCTGCTCCTGGGTCATCGGCCCCGGGACGAGCGCGCCCAGGCTGAGGAGGCTCCGGGCGACGCCGAGGGTCGGCACGCCGCGGACGGTGACGAGGTCGGAGCGGGGCAGGGCGGTCGACGTATGTAGGACGACGCCGGGCGGCGCCATGTCCCCGGACCGGCGACCGGCCGAACGGGGCACGGTGACCTCGACCAGGCCCGGGTGCGGGAGCCAGCCGTGCAACCAGCCCGCGGTGCGATGGGAGGCCACGGCCCCGAGGTCGAGGCAGGCGGCGAGGACGGCGCCCTCGGGGGAGGTGGGGGCCGAGGCGAGGCGGAAGGTCCGGCTCCCGACGGGGACCAGCAGACCGGCCCGACTTCGACGCCAGACGGCCGCGGGGGACAGGCCCGCCTCGAGCAGCTGGCTCCGCGTGACGTGCCCGATCTGGCGGGCGGCGAGTGTCGCGATGGTGATGTCGGTCGTCGTGCCCATGTCCGCATCATGACGACGGGGTGTGACAGTGGTCCGGCGCTGTCGCGTTCGCCGTCCGCCCGCTTCGGGCGTTCTCGTCCCGCTGACCTGGTTCTTGTCCGTCCCCGTCGCGCTCACGCGACCAGGACGGACAAGAACGCCCTGCCCCCGTTCCTGTCCGTCCCCGTCGCGCCCACGCGGTCTCGGCGGACAAGAAAATGTTCTGGGCGGACCGGCGGGCGGGACGGACGGGGGCGGGGGCGACGGGACGGGAGGGGAGGGGCGTGGGAGGATGACGAAGCTCGGTCCGAGAACGTCGTGCTCCCCTTTGGCCCCTCGTGAGAGGGATCACTAGATTCGCCGGCGTGTCGGAATTCCTCCGCTCCTACCTCACCGTGTTCATCTTCGGGTGCGTGGCGGTGGGCCTGGTGGGCGCGGTGCTCGGCCTCGGCTCGTTCATCCGCCCCAAGCGCCCTCGGCCCGAGAAGCTGATCGCGTACGAGAGCGGCGTCGACCCCGTCGGCGAGGGCTGGACCCAGGCCGAGATCCGGTACTACATCTTCGCTGTCCTCTTCGTGATGTTCGACGTCGAAGCCGTGTTCATCTTCCCGTGGGCCACCCGCCTGGAGGCCTACGGCACGTTCGGCGTCGTCGAGATGTCGGTGTTCATCGCCGTCCTCGCCCTGGGGATCCTCTACGCCTGGCGCAAGAAGGTCTTGAGATGGATCTGATCCACACCGCGATCCACACCCCGTCGGCCTGCTGATGGGGCTCATCGAGAGCGGCAAGTCGCCCAAGCCCCTCACGGCGCTCCTGAACATCTCCCGCAAGTACTCCCTATGGGTGTACCAGTGGGGGCTGGCCTGCTGCGCCATCGAGATGGGGGCCGCGTTCGCGTCGCCCCGCTTCGACGTGATGCGCCTCGGGGTGATCCCCTTCCCGGCCTCGCCCCGCCAGGCCGACATGGTCGTCATCTCCGGCACCGTCACCGACAAGATGGCCCCGGCCGTCCGGCGCCTCTACGAGCAGATGCCGGACCC
>CAYQGF010000325.1:0-4821 GCA_964416885.1 uncultured Iamiaceae bacterium | reverse complement strand
CCGAGCGGGCCCAGAAGCTGCTGGAGATCTCCGGCGCCTGGAAGCACTTCAAGGAGGGCACCGAGCCCGAGCCGCTGGCGCCCCCCGGGCCCGACGACCGGCCGGTCGAGGCTGTGGTCGAGGCCACGGCTGACGCGTCGTGAGCGACGACACCGTCGACACCGAGGGCACCGGTCCCGGCAGCGCCGAGACCGCGGTCGCAGTCCTCGAGTACCTGGCCAAGGCGCTCGTCGCCGACCCCGACGGGGTGCGGGTCGAGGCCGACGATGCCGATGGCAGCCTGACGCTGAACGTCTACGTCGCCGATGGCGACATGGGCCGGGTCATCGGCAAGCGGGGCCGGGTGGCCAACTCGATCCGGGCCATCGGCCGGGCCGCCGCCGCCAAGGACGGCGAGACCGGCGTGTCCATCGAGTTCGTCGACTGAAGCAGCCATGACCGACCGTTTGGAGGTCGGGCGGGTGCACAAGGCCCACGGGCTGAAGGGCGACGTCGTCGTCAGCCTCGGCACCGACCGCACCGAGCGGGTCGCTCCCGGGTCGGTGCTCTTCGTCGACGGGGTGGAGCGCACCGTGGCCCGCTCGACCACCCAGCCGCCGGACCGTTGGATCGTCGGCTTCGCCGGCGTCTCCGGTCGCTCCGAGGCCGAGGCCCTGCGGGGCGCGGTCCTCAGCGCCGAGCCCCTCGACGCCGACGAGGGGGAGTACTGGGTCCACGAGCTGGTCGGCGCCACGGTCCTCCTGACCGATGGCACCGAGGTCGGCAGGGTCGAGGCGGTGCAGGACAACCCGGCCCACGAGCTGCTCGTCCTCGACACCGGCGACCTGGTGCCAGGCGTGTTCGTCGTCGACGGCTCCGGCCTCCCGGACCGGGTCGTCATCGACCCGCCCGAGGGGCTGCTGGGGGACGAGCCGACCGGCGAGGGCTGACCGGTGCGCATCGACGTCTTCACCATCTTCCCGGACATGGTCGAGGGGTTCGCCGGGCGCAGCCTGTTGGGCAAGGCCCGCGAGAGGGAGCTGCTCGACGTCCGGGTCCACGACCTCCGCTCCGGCACCACCGACCCCCACCGTTCGGTCGACGACGCCCCCTACGGAGGCGGGGCCGGCATGGTGTTGATGCCCGAGCCGATCGCGGCGGTGGTCGAGGCCGTCTCCCCGCCCCGGCCCCTCCTGCTCCTCGGGCCGGGGGGCCGCCGCTTCGACCAGGCTCGGGCCCGGGAGCTGGCCGCTGGCGACGGCTTCTCCCTGTTGTGCGGCCGCTACGAGGACGTCGACCACCGGGTCCGCACCGAGGTGGTCGACGGGGAGCTGTCGATCGGCGACGTGGTGCTGGCCGGGGGAGAGGTCGCCGCCCTGGTGGTGCTGGAGGCGGTCGGCCGGCTGGTGCCCGGCGTGATGGGCAACGCCGCGTCCGCCGTCGAGGAGTCCTTCGCGGACGGCCTGCTCGAGTACCCGCAGTGGACCCGGCCACCGTCGTGGCGGGGCCACGAGGTGCCGGAGGTCCTCCGGTCCGGCGACCACGGCCGCGTCGCCCGCTGGCGCCACGCCCAGGCCCTCCACCGCACCGTCGCCCTCCGTCCCGACCTGATCGAGGCCCGGGGCGGGCTCCGCGCCGAGGACGAGGCCCTGATGGCGGAGTTCCCCCCGGTCGAGGGGTTCGGTCGGGCGTGACCGGGTTTCTCCTGTCGGTGGCGCTCCGCTAGCGTTGTCCGTCGCCCCTGAGCCGGGTTCGCCGGCTCGCGACGCACCCGTCGCCATGAGACCGCAAGGACGCGCGCAGTGAACCGCCTGGACGTGATCGACACCGCCACCATCGAGACGAGCGGCGAGGCCCGCACCGATGCCGTGCCCGACTTCCAGGCCGGCGACACCCTCAAGGTCCACGTGCGCGTGATCGAGGGCAACAAGGAGCGCGTCCAGGTCTTCCAGGGCGTCGTCATCCGTCGCCAGGGCGCCGGGGTCCGCGAGACCTTCACGGTCCGCAAGGTCAGCTACGGCGTCGGCGTCGAGCGCACCTTCCCGCTGTACACCCCGAACGTCTCCAAGATCGAGGTCGTGACCCGGGGCGACGTCCGGCGGGCCAAGCTCTTCTACCTCCGTGACCGGATCGGCAAGGCCGCCAAGGTCAAGGAAAAGCGTTGATCCGTTCAGTCGACGGGACCTGGTCGTGCTGGGGATCTCCTCGGCAGGGCCTCGGAGAACAGCGCACTGTGCTTCCGGGTCGGCTCGGCTCCTGACGCTGCTCCTCCTGGCGGACCATGGCGGACAACCGAGAGAGCGACGACGGGCCGGTTCGACCGAACCCCCGGCGCGTCCTCGGACAGGCCGGTGAGGACCAGGCCGCGGCCTGGTACCAGCACCGCGGTTGGGACGTCCTCGACCGCAACTGGCGGGCCGGCCGCACCGGTGAGCTCGACCTGGTGGTCGCCCGGGGCGGGACGGTCGCGTTCGTCGAGGTGAAGACCCGGCGCAGCACTGCCTTCGGCACCCCGGCCGAGGCGGTGACCGCCCCCAAGCAGGCCCGCATCCGCCGGCTGGCCGCGGCGTGGCTGGCCGAGAACGAGGTCCGGGCCGCCGAGCTCCGCTTCGATGTGGTCGCCATCCTCGACGGCGAGATCGAGGTCATCGAGAACGCGTTCTGACCCTCTCGTCGGAAAGCTCGCTGCGCTCGCTTTCCTCCTCGAACTCGACGTCCTCGCTTCGCTCGGGCCGACCCAGCCGATGACGCCTCGTGCCTCGGCGACGATCGGCTTCGTGCGGGGGAGACCCCCGCGCCCCCAGCGGCTGCGCCGGGCTGCCGGTCTCCCAAGGGAGGTCGGCTCCGTCGTTGTCCGGCCTGGTCGCCCGCTGGCGCCGGTACGGTCATCCCATGGCTGAGGACTCGCAGGGGCGGTACGTGGAAGAGGGGTCGTTCGAGCGCGACCAGAACTACATCGACGACCGCATCACCGCCGACGGGTCGAGCGGGTGGCCGGTGGAGCCCGGTCGTTACCGCCTCGTCGTGGCCCGGGCCTGCCCGTGGGCCAACCGGGCCATCATCGTCCGCCGCCTGCTGGGGCTGGAGGACGTGCTGTCGATGGGCGTCTGCGGCCCGACCCACGACGCCCGCAGCTGGACCTTCGACCTCGACCCCGGCGGCGTCGACCCGGTGCTCGGCATCCCGCGCATCAAGGACGCCTACGAGGCCCGCTTCCCGGGCTACCCGAAGGGCATCACGGTGCCATGCATCGTCGACGTCCCGACCGGTGGGGTCGTCACCAACGACTTCAAGCAGATCACCCGCGACCTCTCGACCGAGTGGCGGGCCTACCACCGGCCCGGCGCCCCCGACCTGCTGCCGGCTGCGCACCGGGAGGAGATGGACGAGGTGATCGACGTCGTGTTCACCGACGTCAACAACGGCGTGTACCGCTGTGGCTTCGCCGGCTCCCAGGACGCCTACGAGGATGCCTACCGCACCCTCTTCTCACGCTTGGACTGGCTGTCGGAGCGGCTGGAGGGCCAGCGCTACCTGGTCGGTGACACCATCACCGAGGCCGACGTCCGGCTCTTCACCACGCTCGCCCGCTTCGACGCCGTCTACCACGGCCACTTCAAGTGCAACCGGGAGAAGCTCACGGAGATGCCGGTCCTGTGGGCCTACGCCCGGGACCTGTTCCAGACGCCCGGGTTCGGCGACACCACCGACTTCGACCACATCAAGCGCCACTACTACGAGGTCCACCGGGACGTGAACCCCACCGGCGTGGTGCCGCTCGGGCCGGACCTGTCGGGCTGGCTCACCCCCCACGGGCGGGAGGAACTGGGCGGCCGGCCCTTCGGCGCCGGCACCGCGCCCGGTCCCGTGGCGGCGGGCGAGGAGGTCCCGGAGGCCCACCGGGCGAGCGCCGGCGAGGTCGTCCCCGGGAGCTGACCCGGCTCAGCCCAGGAAGGCCCAGGCCAGGAGGCCGGCGCAGACGAGCAGCGCGGCCGCCACCAGCAAGTAGTCCGCCGGCCCCTTGCGGGTCGGGCGGTGCGGGTTGAAGCCCATGTCGGGAGGTTAGGCACGGCCTAGGGTCCCGAGCATGGCCGACGACTTCGAGACGCTGCGGGTGACCCGGGACGGGGCGGTGGCGACGATCACCCTGTCGCGCCCGGGTCGCAAGAACGCTCTGAGCCCGCAGATGGGACGGGAGCTGCGAGAGGTCCTCTCGGAGATCGCCTTCGACACCTCGGTGCGGTGCGTCGTGATCACCGGTGCCGGCGACGCCTTCTGCTCCGGTGCCGACCTGGGCGAGCTCACCGCTGACGGTCACGGCCTGGCCCACATGCGCGACATCCACCGCGTCGCCCAGGCGCTGCACGACCTGCCGCAGCCCACGATCGCCCGCATCAACGGCGTTGCGGCCGGCGCCGGGCTCAACATCGCCCTGGGCTGCGACCTCACGGTGATGTCCACCGAGGCCCGGTTCTCGGAGATCTTCGCCCGGCGGGGCCTGTCCACCGACTTCGGTGGGGCCTGGCTGCTGCCCCGGTTGGTCGGCCTCCACCGGGCCAAGGAGCTGGTCCTGCTGGCCGACGTCCTCCCGGCCGACGAGGCCGAGCGGCTGGGCCTGGTGAACCGGGTCGTCCCTCCCGACGAGCTCGACGCGGTCGTCGCCGACTGGTCGTCCCGTCTCGCGGCCGGCCCGCCGATCGCCCTGGCCCAGAGCAAGAAGATGCTCAACCAGGCGGTCGAGACGTCCTGGGAGGCGATGCTCGCCGCCGAGGGCACCTCCCAGTCGGTCAACTTCCAGACCGCCGACATGGTCGAGGCCATGAAGGCCTTCTTCGAGAAGCG
>CAYQGF010000324.1:0-4823 GCA_964416885.1 uncultured Iamiaceae bacterium | reverse complement strand
AGGTCGACGCCGTCGAGGGTGACCGACCCGCCGGTGACCTCGTAGCCGGGTCGGCCCATCAGCACGTGCGACAGGGTCGACTTGCCGGCCCCGTTGGGGCCCATCACGGCGTGGACCTCCCCGGAGCGGACCGTGAGGTCGACGCCCCGCAGGATCTCGGTGCCCCCGACGTTGGCCCGCAGGCCCTCGATGATCAGCTCGGCCATCAGGGCACCTCCACGTAGACGTCGTCGCCCTCGATGGTGACGGGGAAGACCGGCACCGGCTTGGTGGCGGGCAGGGCGTGCGGCGAGCCGTCGACCAGGGAGAAGGCCGAGCCGTGCTTCCAGCACTCGATCTGCTTGGTGTCGCACATGACCTCGCCCTCCGAGAGCGAGATCCGTTGGTGGGAGCAGATGTCGCCCACCGCGTAGACCTCGCCGTCGCAGCGCACGACGGCGATCGGATGACCGTCGACGATCACGCGATGGGCCTCGCCCTCGCCCACCTCGGCCACCGCACAGGCGCGCTCGACGGTCATCGGGACGTCCCGGCCGCGGGCCCCGCACCGGCATTGCGATCGAGCCGGACATCGACCGCGGCTCGGATGGCCGCGAGCACCGACGCCGGTGCCGGCATGCGGTCGAGGACGTCGGAGAAGAAGCCGGCGACGACCAGCCGCTCGGCGACCTGCGGGGGCACGCCCCGGCTCTCCAGGTAGAAGCGCTGGTCCTCGTCGATCGGCCCCACGGTCGAGGCGTGGCTGCACCGCACGTCGTTGTTCTGAATCTCCAGGTTCGGCACCGACTCCGCCCACGCCTCGTCGCTCAGCTTGAGGTTGCGGTTGGTCTGGTAGGCGTTGGTGCCCCGGGCCTCGGGCCGGACGGTGATCAGCCCGGTGTAGATCGACCGGCTGCGCCCGCCGACCGCCCCCTTGAACAGGAGGTCGGACTGGGTGTCGGGCGCCCGGTGGTCCTGGAAGGTGCGGAAGTCGAGGGTCTGGTCGGCCTCGCCGAAGTAGGCGGCGAGCAGGTCGCCGGTGGCACCCCGGCCCTCCAGCCGGCAATCGGTGCGGAGGCGGGTGTAGTCACCCCCGAGGGCGACGGCCGCCGTGACCAGGTGGCCCTCCTGCCCGACCCGAGCGACCACGTTCTCGACCTGCCAGGCCTCCGCGGCGTGCTCCTGGGCCGTGGTGTAGGCCAGCCGGGCCCGGGGGGCGACGTCGAGCTCGACCAGCGGCAGCACCAGGCGGGCGCCGGCGGACGAGGTCTGGTGCTCGACCACGGTGACGTCGGCGCCCTCCTCGGCGACCACCAGCACCCGGGGGGCGGTGAGGGCGCCCGGGGTGACCGCCACGGTGCGGACGAAGATGGGCGCGGCGACGCGGGCGCCCCGTCGGGCCCGGATGACGACCGGCGTCGGCGCCAGCGCGATCGACCACTCGGCCAGGGCGTCGTGGGCCTCGCCCAGCACCGAGCCGAGGGCGGGGTCGTCGCCCGTCTCGACCGTCACTGCGGGGTCGCGGACGACCACGTCGGTGACCCAACCGTCGACGAGGGTGACCTCCGCCGCCCACGGTCCCTCGCCGTCGGACAGCACCGGCGGCGCCCCGGGATCGTGGTCAGGCCGGGCGAGCGAGGGGGCGAAGGCGCCGAGGTCGAGCTCGTCGATGCGGCTGTAGCGCCACTCCTCGGCATCCGGCTGCGGCAGCCCCGCCGCCTCGGCTCGACCGGCCGCGGCCGCCCGCGGGGCCGGGTCGCCGGGGAGCGCGGCGAGGTCGTCGGGCGTCGGGTTCAGCGGAGCCTCCGGGGCTGCGAGGTGGGCCGGCGACGGGGCCGGCGACGGGGCGGCCCCGGCGAGGGGCCGACGGTGCAGGCTACCGGCCCCGGCCGTCAGATCCCCAGGTCGTCGAGGGGGTCGTCGTCGCGGCGACCGAAGCGGAGGAAGCGCCGTCGACGTTCCCGCTTCTGCTCCTTGGCCCAGGACCGCTCGGCCTCCCGGCGGGCGGCATCGGCCTCGGCGTCGACGATCGCCTCGACCTCCCCGAAGAGGGCCGCGATGTCGTCGGCCCGGTCGTCGAGCCCCGGCGGCTCGTCGGCGCCCGCGTCGCCGGGCCGGCGGTCGGTGGTCCACCCGACGTCGCTCACGGCCCGGGGCTCGTAGGCGCCGCAGTCGACCGGGCACCGCCAGGGCGCCCCGGGGGCCAGGCCCAGCTCGCAGGTGCGCACCGTCTCACCGTCGCCGTAGGCCCGGGTGGCGAAGAATCGGCAGTCGTGGCGCATCGGCACCACCCCAGTGTGCCCCTCGCCCGGGCCGGGTGGGGCGTCGGCCCGGTCGGAACGGGACAGTTCACCCCCGAGGGGTGACGCCGGCGGGCCCGGGCTCGGCGCGGAATGGGGGCGTGCGCTCGGCGACCCCGACCCCGTCCGCCGTGGGCGCCGCCGGCCACCGGCCCCAGAGGTGGTCCCGACACTGGAAGGACCCGCACCTGGGCGAGGGCGCGCTGCTGGCGGCGCTGCGCCGGCGACGACGGCTCCGGGCCGGCCTCACCCAGCTCGTCTACACCCTGGCCGGCGCCGCCCTCGGCATCGTCGTCCCGCTGCTCTCGTCGGGCCCGATGGTGCGGGACACCACGGTGCGTCCCCTGCTCTACGGGATGGCCGGCGGGCTGATCTCGTTCATCGCCCTGGTGTTCTCGCTGCTGTTCCTCGTCGTCCAGTTCGGCAACACCACGGTCAGCCCCCGTCTCACCCTGTTCCGGGACGACCCGCTGGTGTGGCACTCCTTCGGCTTCTTCACCGCCGTGTTCGTCTTCTGCACGACCGCCGGGGTCCGGGTCGGCTCCCCGCAGGGCGAGGTGACCGTGGCGGTGCCGGTCGTCGCCGTCCTCCTCGTGATCGTCGCCCTCGGGCTGTCCCGGGCGGTGCAGATGCGCGCCCTGAAGCTGCTCCAGCTCAACGCCACCATGGAGGAGGTCCGGGCCCGGGGTGAGGCCGTCCTGGCCCGCTTCTACCGGGCACCGGCCGACGAGGAGCGGCCCCGTCGGAGCCTTCCTCCGCGGGTCGAGGAGGTCGTCTGGGACCGGCCGACCACGACGCTCGAGCAGGTCGACCTCCCCCGCCTGATCAGCGAGGCCGAACGGCTCGACGCCGCCATCGAGATCCGGGTGCGGATCGGCGACGAGGTCCGTCGGGGGTTCCCGGTGGTCGCCATCCACGCCGACCACCCGGTCGCCGACCACGACGTCCTCCGGGCCTTCGCCACCGGCATCGACCGCTCCTTCGCCCAGGACCCGTTCCTCGCCTTCCGGCTGCTCAGCGACATCGCCAACCGGGCGCTCTCGGCCGCGGTCAACGACCCGGCCACGGGCGTGCAGGCCGTCGGGTGCATCCACGACCTGCTCACCGTCGTGGTCGACCGGCGCCTGGACTTCGGCCCGATCGACGGGCGGGACGGGACGCCGCGGGTGCAGCTCACCTTCCCGACGTGGGAGGACTTCGTGGCCGCCGGGGTCGACGAGGTCGCCCACTACTGCGACGGCGCCCCCACCGTGCGGCAGCGGGTCGTCACCATGCTCGAGGACCTCGCGGCCCGCGCTCCGGTCGACCGGCGAGCGCCGCTGGAGGCCCGGCTCGCCCGTCTCGCCCAGCTCGCCCCGAGCTAACCGACCGAGCCCTCCATTTGCAGCTCGATCAGCCGGGACCACTCACGGAGCCGAGCCGCCAGGCGAGGCGACCCAGCAAGCAACGCGCCCTTCCCCGAGGCGTCAGCCGAGGGGCGTCGTGCGCGCCGACCCCATCAGGTCAACCGACTGAGCCCTCCATTTGCAGCTCGATCAGGCGGGACCACTCGACCGCGTACTCCATGGGCAGGGTGCGGGTGACCGGCTCGATGAAGCCGTTGACCACCATGCCCATGGCCTGCTCCTCGGTGAGGCCCCGGCTCATCAGGTAGAAGAGCTGCTCGTCGGCGACCCGGCTGACGGTGGCCTCGTGGCCGATGCGGGCGTCGTGCGACCCGACCTCCATGTAGGGGTAGGTGTCGCTGACCGACTCGGGGTCGAGGATCAGGGCGTCGCACTGGACGTGGCTCTTGCAGCCGTAGGCGTCGTCCTCGACCCGGACCAGGCCCCGGTACGACGTCCGCCCGCCGTGCGACGAGATCGACTTCGACACGATCTTGGACGACGTCTCGGGGGCGGCGTGGACCATCTTGGCCCCGGTGTCCTGGTGCTGGCCGGCGCCGGCGTAGGCGACCGACAGGACCTCGCCGGTGGCCTTGGGGCCGACCAGCCAGACCGCCGGGTACTTCATGGTCAGGCGGCTGCCGATGTTGCCGTCGATCCACTCCATGTGGCCCTCGGCCTCGACCCGGGCCCGCTTGGTGACCAGGTTGAAGACGTTGTTCGACCAGTTCTGGATGGTGGTGTAGGTGACCCGGGCCGACGGCTTCACCACGATCTCGACCACCGCGGAGTGCAGCGAGTCGGACGTGTAGGTGGGCGCCGAGCAGCCCTCGATGTAGTGGACCTGGGAACCTTCGTCGGCGATGATCAGCGTGCGCTCGAACTGGCCCATGTTCTCCGCGTTGATGCGGAAGTAGGCCTGGAGCGGCATCTCGACGTTGACGCCCGGCGGCACGTAGATGAACGAGCCACCCGACCACACCGAGGTGTTGAGGGCCGAGAACTTGTTGTCGTTCAGCGGGATGACCTTGCCGAAGTACTGCTTGACCAGCTCGGGGTACTCCCGGAGCGCGGTGTCCATGTCGCAGAAGATCACGCCGAGCCGCTCGAGGTCCTCCCGGTTGCGGTGGAAGACGACCTCGGACTCGTACTGGGCGGT
>CAYQGF010000323.1:0-4826 GCA_964416885.1 uncultured Iamiaceae bacterium | reverse complement strand
TGGTGGTCGAGGACGACCCGGTGATCATCGACCTGCTGACCGTCACCCTCGAGCTCGAGGGGTGGGAGGTGCTGCGGGCCAAGGACGCGGCCAGCGCCCTGGAGGCGGCCCGCTCCGAGCGGCCCGACGTCGTCGTCAGCGACGTGATGATGCCGGCGCGCAGCGGGCTCGACCTGATCGCCGACCTCCGCGGCGACGAGGCCACCGCCGGGATCCCGGTGGTGCTCCTGTCGGCCCGGGCCCTGCCGGCGGAGGTCGCCGAGGGCCTGAGCGCCGGCGCCGCCGACTACGTGACCAAGCCGTTCGACCCCGACGACCTGATCGCCCGGGTGGCCGCGGTGCTGGCGGGCGGCCCAGGCGGCCCCGGTGGCCCTGGTGGACACGATGGCCCCGATGAGCCCCGTGGTGCCGGTGGCGCCAGCGGTCCCGGCCCCGAGCGTCGATGAGCGCGCTGCCCTGGGGGCTGCTGCCCGAGACGGCCGAGGTCGGGTCGGAGGGGGACCTGGTCATCGGGGGATGCCGGGTGGCCGACCTGGCTGCCCGGTTCGGCACCCCCTTGTTCGTCTACGACGAGGCCCACCTGCGGGCCCGGTGCCGCGAGGCGGTCGCTGCCTTCGGTGACGGCGTCGCCTATGCGACCAAGGCCTTCCTGTGCCGGGCCATGGCCCGCCTGGCCCACGAGGAGGGCATGCACCTCGACGTCGCCACCGCGGGCGAGCTGCACGTCGCCCTGAGCGCCGGGGTCCCGGCCGAGCGGCTGGTCCTGCACGGCAACAACAAGTCCGACCTCGAGCTGGCCGCGGCGCGGGCCGCCGGGGTCGGCCGCATCGTGGTCGACTCCTTCGACGAGGTCGATCGGCTCGGCCGGCTCCACGCCAGCGACGGCCTGGTGCCCCGGGTCCTGGTCCGGGTGACACCCGGCGTCGAGGCCCACACCCACGAGTTCGTGCGCACCGGCCAGGACGACTCGAAGTTCGGGTTCACCCTCTCCACCGGAGCGGCCGCCGACGCGGTGGCCCGGCTGCGCGACAACCCGGCGGTCGACCTGGTGGGGGTCCACTTCCACATCGGCAGCCAGGTGTTCGTCGCCGACTTCTTCCGGGACGCGGTGGCGATCGTGGCCGAGTGGTTCAACGGCCTCGACCTGCCGGAGCTGTCGGTCGGCGGCGGGGCCGGTGTCGCCTACGTGGCGGGGGAGGAGGCCCCCTCGATCGCCGAGTGGGGAGCGGCGGTCCGTCAGGCGTGCGTCGAGGCCGGGGTCACGGCCCGGGTCACGGCCGAGCCCGGTCGGTCGATCGTCGCCGCCGCCGCCATCACCGTCTACACGGTCGGCACGATCAAGGACCTGCCGGGCATCCGCACCTACCTCGCCGTCGACGGCGGCATGAGCGACAACCCCCGGCCCGTCCTCTACGGCAGTGGCTACGAGACGTTCGCCGTCGGTGCCCCGGGGGCCGAGCGGGACCGGGTCGTCACCGTGGTGGGCAAGCACTGCGAGTCCGGCGACCTGCTGGTGCGCGACGCCCGGGTGCCGTCGTCGCTGGCCGTGGGCGACCTGCTCGCCACGCCGGTCACCGGCGCCTACGGCCACTCGATGGGGTCCAACTACAACAAGGTGCTGCGCCCGGCGGTGGTGTTCGTGGCCGACGGCGAGGCCCGGTTGGTCGTCCGCCGCGAGACCCCCGACGACCTGCTCGCCACCGACGTCGGCTAGTGGGCTAGGCAGGTCACCGTGGAGAAGGTGACCTGGGTCGTCCGGGGGCCGGCGGCGGTCGACCGGGGCGAGGTGCGGGACACCCTGGTGCGCCGGCTGGCGCCGGCGCTGCTGGCCGAGCCGGCCACCCTCGGCCTGGGCGTCAACGTCGCCGACCCCGAGTCGGTCGCGGCCCCGCCGCCGGTGCCGTGGCCCGAGGGCGAGGACGTCCTCCTGGCCACGATCTCGGTGTGGCTGCCCGCCTACGACCACCGGGCACCGGTCGAGGGGCCCATCGCCGCCACCGTCGACGAGCTGGGCCTGACCGCCCACGGCTACGTCGTCACCGAGTCGCTCTACACCGAGTACGGCGAGTCGCCGTGGAGCGGGCCGCGGGACTGGCCCGACGGCGAGCGCTCGCCCGGCGTGCTCACCGTCGGCCTGCTCCGGCGCCCGCCCGAGCACGACCGGCTGGCCTGGCTGCGCCACTGGCACGGCGTCCAGTCGCCGGAGTCGGCCGAGCTCCAGCCCCGCACCCGCTACGTCCGCAACCTGGTCGTGCTCCCGCTCGCCGACGACGCCCCGCCGCTCGACGGCATCGTCGACGAGGCCTGGCCCTCGAACGAGCACGTCGCCGACCCCGACCTCTTCTACAACGGCGGGGGCGACCCGGCGACGGTCCGGCGCAACGTCGAGCGGATGCTCGCCAACGTCACCGCCTTCCTCGACCTGGCGACCTTCCGCACCCAGACGATGGGCGAGTACCTCTTCCGCTCGCCGGGAAGCCCCCCGCCGTGATCCCGGTCGTGACCCCGGAGGAGATGGGGGCGATCGACGCCGCCGCCCCCGAGCCGGTCGGGGTGCTGATCGAACGGGCCGGCGAGGCGACGTTCCGGGTCGCCCTGGCCCTGCTCGGCGGGACCTACGGCCGTCGGGTGGTGCTGGTCGCCGGCAAGGGCAACAACGGTGCCGACGGGCGGAGCGCGGCCCGCCGCCTCCGCCGCCGCGGCGTCCACGTCACCGAGGTGGCCGCCACCGACGTCCCCGGCCTCGACGCCCTGCCCCCCTGCGACCTCCTCCTCGACGCCGGCTACGGCACCGGCTTCCGGGGCGAGTGGACGCCCCCGCCGACGCCCGAGGGGGCGGTCGTCCTCGCCGTCGACATCCCCTCCGGCGTCGACGGCCTCACCGGCGTCGCCCACGGCACGCCCTGGCCCGCCGACGCCACCGTCACCTTCGCCGCCCTCAAGCCCGGGCTGCTCCTGGCCGACGGCCCCGACCTGGCGGGCGAGGTCACGGTCGCCGACATCGGGCTCGACACCAGCAGGGCCCGGGCCCACCTGGTCGAGCCGGCCGACGTCGCCGGCTGGCTGCCGGAACGGCCCCGGGCGGCCCACAAGTGGCAGGCCGCCTGCTGGCTGGTCGCCGGCTCGCCGGGCATGACCGGTGCCGCCCACCTCAGCGCCACGGGTGCCCAGCGGGCCGGGGCCGGCTACGTCCGGCTCTCGACCCCCGGCGGCCCGGTGCCCGACCCGGGCGCGCCGACCGAGGTCGTCGGCATCCCGCTCCCCGAGGACGGGTGGGCCGACGTGGTCCTCGCCGACGTGGCGCGGGTGAAGGCCCTCGCCGTCGGTCCCGGGCTCGGGCGCGGCGATGCCGCCCAGGAGGCCGTCCGCACCCTCGTCGTCAGCGCCGACCGCCCACCCCTCGTCGTCGATGGCGACGGCCTCGCCGCCCTCGCCGAACTGGGAGCAGAAGTGGTCGCCAGGGCGACCGGATCTGCTCCCAGTTCGGGGGCGCTGGTGCTGACGCCGCACGACGGGGAGCTGGCTCGCCTCGGCGTCGACCCGGGGGCGCCGGACCGGCTGGCCGAGGTCCGGGCGCTGGCCGCTCGGCGGGGCGCGGTGGTGCTGGCCAAGGGGCCGACCACGGTGGTCGCCGCCCCGGACGGCCGGGTGCTGCTCACCACCACGGGCGACAGCCGGCTCGCCACCGCGGGCACCGGCGACGTCCTCACCGGTGCGATCACCGCCCTGCTGGCCCAGGGCCTCGCCCCCCTGGAGGCGGCGGCTGCCGGTGCCCACCTGCACGGGCGGGCCGGCGCCCTAGCCTGGCGCCGCGGCCTGGTCGCCGGCGACGTCGCCGCCCACCTGCCCGCGGCCCTGGCCGAGCTGGCCCCCACCTGAACGACCTCAGAGGACCGACGTGCCCCGATCCCAGCCCGTGCGCGACGCCATGACCACCGACGTGCTGGCGCTCGCACCTGACGACACCGTCGAAGCGGCCATGCGGGCGCTGGTCGATCGCGGCGTCGACGCCGCGCCGGTGGTCGATGCCGACGACCGGGTGATCGGCCTGCTCAGCACGGGCGACCTGATCGTCGCCGAGGGCCAGGTCCACGTCCCGACGGTGATCAGCATCCTCGGGGCGTCCTTCGAGCTGCCGGGCGAGCGCAAGAAGTTCGGGGAGGACCTGCGCCGTGCCGTCGGCGGCGTCGTCTCGGACGTGATGACCCGGGAGCCGCAGACGATCGGCCCCGACGCCACGCTCGAAGAGGCCGCGACCGCTCTCCACGTCCACGACGTGTCCCGGCTGCCGGTGGTCGACGAGGCGGGTGTCCTGGTGGGCATCCTCGCCCGGGGCGACATCATCCGGGCGATGATCGCCCGGGACTGAGGCCGGGTGGAGATGCGGCGCGCCCGCGCGGGGCACGGCCCCCGGTGAGCGCGGTCCGGCCGACCCGGGTCGAGGTCGACCTGGAGGCGATCGCCCACAACGTCCGTGCCCTGCGCGCCCACGTCGCTCCGACGCCGGTGTGGGCGGTGGTGAAGGCCGACGGCTACGGCCACGGCGCCGTCCCCGTCGCCCGGGCCGCCCTGGCCGCGGGGGCCGAGGGCCTGGCCGTGGCCCTGGTCGAGGAGGCCCGGGCGTTGCGGGCCGCGGGCATCGACGGTCGGGTGCTCCTGCTGTCCGAGCCCCCGGTCGCGGCGGCTCCGGCCGTCGTCGCCGCCGGGGTCGAGCCGGCCGTCTTCAGCGAGGCCATGGTCGCCGCCCTCGACGCCGCCGCCCTCGACGCCGCGGGACGCCCGCTGCCGGTGCACCTCAAGGTCGACACGGGGATGCACCGGGTCGG